>JAADDG010000014.1 GCA_013154075.1 Campylobacterota bacterium
TAGGCAACCTCTTTGCGTCCAAAAACCTAACGGTAGTAACCAAAAATAAAAAAGAGTTCTCAGCTTTGAAAAATATTTTCAAAAACGCAAAAATGACCGACAAACCATCCGCTAAAGATATTCAAAACGCAGATATTTTATTCTTAGAAGATCAAAAAGAGCAGGCAAAAAGAGTTTTGGATATTCCTTTTTACAAACAAAACGAAAAGATATTCATAGTCAAAAAAAATCCTCTAAACAGAAAAAAAGCTCTCTCTTTCTTCTCTTTTGACGAAAAGATACTCAAAAAAATTCCTCACTATCTCAAATACTCGGCCCTTTTGGCAAGAGACGGAAAAATAATCGATAAAAAAATAAATCACACTCCAAACGGCATACATATAAAGCTATCACACAAAGATATAGCGCTGAAAGTCCCAAAAGCTCTCTCTTTAGAAGAGATTCTCCCTAAGTTAAAAGATAAAAGAGCGGTTTTTGTAGGAGAAAATCATCCCAACTTTACAAATCATCTAAATCAACTAAAGGTTATAAAATATCTACATCAAAACGGCAAAAAGATAGCGATCGGTATGGAGATGTTTCAAAGAGAGTTTCAAAACGTCATAAATGATTATCTAAACGATAAAATAGATCTAAAAACTTTTCTTGAAAAAACTCAATATTTCAAAAGATGGAAATTCAATTACAATCTTTACAAACCGATTATCGATTATGCCAAAAAAAACCACATCCCCATAATAGCTTTAAATATCGATTCCAAAATAAGCCAAAAAGTATCAAGAGAGGGGATTTTTGCCTTATCGAAAGAGGAGATGGACAAACTGCCCTCTTCTATCGACTTTGGAAACAAACGATATAAAGAGGATATGAACGCTTTGCTTACAAGAGAGCATCTTCATATGAGAAACAAAAAGAAAAATTTCAAAAACCACATATTCGAAGCTCAGATTTTGTGGGATGAAACTATGGCCGAAACGGCGGCAAACTTCCTAAAAAACAACCCTTCGTATTCGATGGTAATTTTAGCCGGAAACGGCCATATAGCCAATTTCTACGGCATTCCGCAAAGACTCGAAAGAAGAATAAACCTCCCATCCTGCGTAATCGCTCAAAACATAGAACCCTTTCCAAAAAGTGCCGATTTCGTCATACTGACTTCAAACGACATAAAACCCAAAGAGCCCCTTAAACTTGGAGTCTATTTGAAAAACGACAAAACTCTTATAGTGGATTCCGTAGTTAAAAATTCAATCGCCTCGAAACTAAAACTAAAAAAAGGTGATAAGATATTGAAAATAAACCAAAAAAGCGTAAAAGATTTGGGAGATTTGAAATTAGAGCTATATTTTATCAAACCAAACTCCAAAATAACCGTAACAATTAAAAGAGGTAATAAAATAAAAAAACTAAGTGCAAAAATATAATTTATGTGCCGCAAGATACGGAAAAATAAGGCTTTTAAAGATATAATTGGAAAAAAATTTCTAAAAGGATTCAAATGATAAGCGAAATAAAAGAGCAGATGCTTTTAAACACGTTGGTTTTCGAAACATTAGGAGCTCCGGAAAAAGAGAGAGAGTTTAAACTAAAATCTCTAAAAAAGTGGGGCTTTGATCTGATTTTCGGTAAAAAAAACAATGAAGAGACTTTCTTTACAAGCCACGCAGATAGCAAAAAAACGGGTGACAAATATGAAGAGGATCAAAACTCCTATGAAGTAACGGAGATTTTGAAAGAGCTTCCAAAAAACAAAAAAGTATACGCTCATATAGAGATGATAGAAGGCAGAGCATATCTTTGCGTAGATTTAAGAGAAGGCGAAGAGAATATCGAGATTTTAAGACTTCCGGCAGGAGAAATTTTAATAGCGTTTCTAAAAAAACACAAATTCATCCACGTTATAGAGGCTTTAAGAAATATAGGAAGTGCTGCGAGTTTGGTAAAACATCACGGAGAAGAGGGAAAACCTCTGCCTTTTGAAGAACTCCCGCCGGTTGCAAGAAGATTTTTAAGAGACGCCAAAAAGATAGAAAAAGAGATGGAGTTTGGCAGAATAGCTTTAGCCTATTTTGGAGAAAACAAAGATATGAGAGCCAGATATTGGATCCAATGGATGGTACCATCCATCGCTCTTTTTGATGAGCATATATCCAACAAAATAGACAAAACCTTAGCGGAATTCAAATAAAAATCAAAGAGATGAAGACTCCTCGCTAATAGGAGTAATCACTCTCTTTTTTTTTATATTTATATTTTCCCTCGCTAAACCCTCAATATATTTATTATCCAATGCTTTTATATACTCATCGATATTCTCTTTGGTTATTACGTCTCCGAAATCCGGCGGGATATTGGGATCGTCCCTTCCTATCACTTTATGAGCTATCAAGGTTCCGATTCTCGGATAAAAGTGATTCGAATCCACGAAATTGTGAGGATAATCTATAGTAATGCTGTTTTCCGTCATAAAATTCGTAACTTTCCCAAAAACATCCACTATCTCTCTAAGCCATCTCTCATAATCTTTCAAACGGCCCTCATTTATCATCAAATGAAACATATGAGAGCTAACGGGAGTGGTAAATACAATAAATTTGCTATTTGGATTGCTCTTTTTCAAATCCTGCAAAATACTTTTATATTTATCGTTATAAACATAAACCTCCTCCCAATGAGTCCTTCTTTCTATAAGCTTTTTGGCAAACTCGGGATCCAAAGGATCGGTAGTGGCTACGTTGTGTCTATCGTAAGATCTTCTATATTTTTTACCCGTAAAATATCTTCTTAAATTGGCTATAGAGTTTCTCAAAGCGTCTATACTAAACAAAAGTTTATATCTATATAGAAAAGAGGTTGTATTTTCAATAACGGGCTTCGGGTTTTCAATCTTTTGAAGTTTATTTGTTCCGAAAAAATCCAAAGCCAATATTATAGCCTCAAAATCGCTCCCTTTTATCTTTTTGGCAAACTCTATGTACGGTTTATACTCCTGAGGCATCATCATAGAAACCGCATAATTAAAAACTTTATACGGAGGATAAAAATCGTTTTGATTTATAAGCGTAGTTCTACTGCTTCCCACCAAAATAGAGTCATAATCAAACGGATGAAAATAGATATAATTTGTCTTTTGCTGTCTCTCGTTCGCACCGGTTTGCATTTGATTGAATCTATTTTCATGATCAAACGTCCAATATGAATCCATCGTATAATTTATCGTCCCAATTAGCGCCATAAAAGAGAAAAATATGCCAAGCATCCATTTTAGAGTCTTTTTATAAGCTTGTTCCATTTTAAAAACCTAAAAGTTAAAATATAAAAATTCACTGACTCTCGTTAAAAACAGAGTCGAAAAGGCAAACACTCCGCCCCCTACTACCGCCGTTTTTAGTCCCGGTTTCAGATTAGAAAGCATCTGCATGGAATTTTGCCACAAAAGTGCCGCAAACATGGCTCCGAAAAGAACCATCAACGTTATATAATTATCGGCACCGAAAAATATATTTTTGTTCTCCGGAAGCATCCATCCGTTTAAGCCTACCATTCCTTTCAAAACTTTTATAGCATCATCCCACTCTTTCGCTCTAAAAAATACCCAAGTGACATTTACGAACACAAAAGTTATAAACCATCCGGCAAATCTGTTCATAGAGTATCCAAGCTCCTTGAAAATTCTATGAACGACCATTCCTATACCGTGCAAAAATCCCCAAAAAACGAAAGTCCATCCGGCTCCGTGCCAAATTCCGCCGATCAAAAATGTAATAAATAGATTATAATAGGTTCTAAATCTCCCCTTTCTGTTTCCTCCCAAAGGAATATAAATATAATCCCTTAAGAATCTGCTCAAAGTAATATGCCATCTTCTCCAGAAATCTTGAATATTTACGGCTTTATAGGGGCTATTGAAATTGATGGGAAGCCTGATATTAAACAAAAGAGCCGATCCTATAGCCATATCGGTATAACCGCTAAAATCGTAATAAAGCTGCATAGCGTAAGCAAGCGTAGTGCTCCAAGCCTCCAAAAAGCCAAGATGGGTGCTAAAATCAAATCCCTGTGCCACATAAGGCGAGAGACTGTCGGCAATAACCGCTTTCTTAAAAAGACCTACCGCAAAGATAAAAAGCCCCGCCGTTATATTTTTGTAGCTTATTTTTTTATTGTTTTTATCCTCAAACTGAGGCATCATCTCTTTGTGATGCACGATAGGACCGGCTATAAGCTGAGGGAAAAAACTGACAAAAACCATATAATTTAAAAGATCGTACTCTTTAGTCTCACCTTTGTAGCTGTCAACCAAATAGGCAATCTGTTGAAACGTAAAAAAGCTTATGGCAAGAGGCAGAGCCAAATGCAAAAGAGGAATGTCGGTATTTGCTATAAAGTTTATATTTTGTATGAAAAAATCCGCATATTTAAAATATCCCAATAATCCTACATTAAAAACTATACCGAAAATCAAAAGATGTTTTTTGTATTTGGGAGTTAAATTATTAGAAAGTGCCGTACCTATAGCATAATTTACAAACATCGAAATCAAAATAAGAGGCAAATATTTTATATTCCACCAGCTATAAAAAAATAAAGAGGCAAATACGAGCAAAACTTTCGAAGCTAAAAGCATGCCCCTTTTTAACAAAAAGAAATAGGTAAAAAATACTACCGGCAAAAACGCAAAAATATAGATATAGGAGTTAAAAAGCACTTCTTACAATCCTTCTTTGAAAATCAAATTATATATCAATCACCATAAAATAAATATCGGTAAAAAGAATAAATTTTTTACTATTAACAATTTAATATTCTTAATCTAACAAATAGAAATATTTTTTTATCTTTATAAATAATTTAAATATTATATTTAATTTTTGATTAAAAGCGTATTAATCTCGATTATATCGAGATACGATATTTTTCGGGAGAAAAATTCTTGATTGGTATAAATTTTCAAAGCCGCCTCAATCACCCCTTTGTGAGTGCATATCAAAACTTCCCTCCCCTTCACTCTCTTTAGACCCCGTTTTATCCTCTCCAAAAATTCACCCAAAGATTCATCCGTAGCAAACTCCATCCAATTTTCCAAACTTAAAAAAGCTTCTTTAGGAATCTCTACGTTTTTTTGAATATCTTCAAAAGTTCTCCCTTCACAAAAGCTCTTGAAACGAATCTCTCTAAACTCTTTCATCTCTTTAAAATCGTTCAAACCTAAAAATCTCAAAGTATCTTTACATCTTTTCAAATCGGAAGAGTAGATATTATCGAAACGATATTTAGAAAGCCTATTTTTCAAATCCGAAGCTACTTTTTCATCTATTTTTTCTATCCCTATATCGCTCCAACCGTTAAAACACTTCTCATATCTCTTCTCTACGGGAGCATGCCTTAAAAAAACGATTCTCATTCGGTAATTTTATCCAATTTGGAGACTAAAGAAAACGACGATTAATCTTTTGCTATAATATTTCATAATTTAACCCAAATAGAGGAAAATAATGGATTTTTTCGATCTTAATATCGACATTCCTTTCAAACTGCCGCGCTTTAGAGAAAAGACGAGAGTCGCGGTAACGGGACTTAGCAAAAGCGGCAAAAGCGTCTTTTTAACCTCGCTTATCTATCAGCTTTTGGCGGATGACAAAATAGAATACGTTCACAGAAAAAGCGGCAAAAAATTCAGTGTCAAACTGATGCCTCCGGAAAGCTCGATAGCGAGATTCGATTATTACAATTTCGTAAGAGAATTCAGATCCAAAAACCCCACTTGGCCCAAATCGACAAAATCGGTTACGAAAACCACGCTTGAGATAAACGTAAAAAGCAGATATGACTGGATAGAAAACAAAAAAATAGATCTGGAGTTGATAGATTATCCCGGAGAGTGGCTTTTGGATCTCGATATGCAAGGGAGAAACTTTGAGGATTGGTCGCTAAATATTTTGGAGATTTCGAAGCAAAACAGCAGAAAAGAGCTGATAAAAGAGTATCTAAACACCATCTCGAACATCGATCTTTACAATGATAGCGATGAGATGGAAGATGAAAAAATAGTAGAAGAGTATAAAAAATATCTAAAACTTTGCTATGAAAAGGGATTAAGCTTCATTCAGCCCGGCAGACTTTTACAGCCCGGGGATCTCTCAAACGATCCCATTTTGCTTTTCGCTCCTCTTCCCTCCCCTCAAGTTTTAGCGAAAGTAGGCAAAAATTCAATTTATGCAAGATTTAAAAACAGATACGAAAGATACGTAAAAGAGGTGGTAAAAAAGCTTCATTTAGATCATTTTCAAAACTTCGATACGCAAGTGGTTTTGATAGATTTGCTCAAAGCTTTGGAACACTCAAAAGAGAGTTTCGAAGATATGAGATACAGCATCAAAAAAATTTTGGAAAATTTTACCTACGGCAAAAACTACTTCTTATCGAAACTTTTCGGACTGAAAATAGAGAGAGTCATCTTTGCCGCCACCAAAGCGGATTTGATTCCGAAAGATCAAATCGAAGAGTATAAAAAGCTTCTTGAAGATATGATATACGAAATAAAAAGAGAGCTTGATGTAGAGCATATAGAAACAGACGTCACCGTCATAGCCTCCGTCAAATGCGCCGAAACCGTTTACGTAGAGATAGACGGTAAAAAAGTAGCCTGTTTGAAAGGGATCTTGGAAGGAGAAGAAGAGCCTTCCGTCCACTATCCCGGCACTTTGCCAAAAAGTTTGAAAGATGAGGATCTTTGGAGCAGAGAATTCAAATTTCCCAACTTCAAACCTCCGAGATTCCCTCAATCCAACAACGAAGCTCCTCCTCATATAAGGATGGACAGAATAATTTACGACATTTTAAAGGATAAGCTATGATAAAACCTCAAAGAATAGAAACCGTTTCAAAAAAACAGAAAGAGACCGAAAAAATCGATCTTACCCCAGGTAAAATCGATATAGATCCAAACAGCGTCATAAGTGAAGAGATTGAAGAGGAAATAAAAAAAGAGAAGAAAAAAAGCTCCATTCTTCTGCCTCTTTTCTTATCTTTTTTGGGAGTCTTTACGATAGGTTCAATTTATGATACCTACTATAGATTTCTATCAATCTTTCAAAACGCTCCGATGCTTGGATTTTTATATCTTCTTAGTTTCGTAATTTTTATAGGCATTTTGATCTATATAGGAATCAAACAGTTTGCAGGATACAAAAAACTAAAAGATATAGAAAACAAACAGCAAATAGCTAAAAAACTGCAAGAAAATCCTTCACAAGAAGTTTTCACTTTCGCAAAAGAGATTTTGAAAGTTTACAAAGATCACGAAAACGAAGAGATTAGAAAAATAGCCGCTGAAATCGAAAAAGATCTGGATGAAAAAGTGATTTTAAAAGAGGAAGTACTTGAGATATTGGATGAAAAGCTATTTAGCAAACTCGATCAAGAAGCATATAAACTAATCTCAAAATATTCGAATCAAACGGCTCTCTCTACCGCTATAAGCCCCGTGGCGTTGATAGATATGATATTGATCTTAAGCAGAAGCTGGGCGATGATATCTCAAATAGCCAAACTGTACGCTTTCAAACCAAATTTTGCAAGTAGAATGCTTCTTTTGAAAAAAGTATCGGCAAATCTTATTTTTGCAAGCGTAACCGATCTTGCAAGCGACTATCTATCAAGCGTAATAGGAACGTCGCTTCTTTCCAAATTGTCGTACCACTCCGCTCAAGGCTTAGCAAACGGTGTGTTGATAGCGAGAATCGGAGTGAGTACGATCAAAACCTGCCGCATAATTTATCTTAGAAAAAGAATAAATTATGTAGAATATATCGCCAAAAAACTGCTTGAGACACTTTTGGGGAGAGCTCAAGCAAAAGAATAGGAGTCCGGGAGCTTTCTCCCGACTCCAACTATGATGCAATCTTTTTAAGCTCTATCTGCTTCAAAGAGTGCATCGCCTTAAGATCGTCTTCGTCAAGATTTAATTTTTGACAAAGGACACCTAACTTCAAGATAACAAATTCGTTAGGATTGTTTTTCTTGAGATACGAGATTGCCGAAGGCGTTTTGTTAATAGCTTCAGCTATCTCTTTGTTCGTAACTTTCATGTAATTTCCTTGTGTTGGATTCGCTGTACCCTATTATCGTTAATTTGAGATATTTTTTTAGATAGTATAACTATTTTCCCTAATTAAACTATTTTTTTGTATAGGGCACGTTACTATATTATACTTTAATTTGATAAGCATTTTATAAAGAATTGTATTAAAAATAAATTAATTAGGACAAAAAAATTTGAAAAAAGTAGCATGAGACTGGATAAATATCTGTTTGAAAAAAAAATTGTTACCAGCAGAAATAAGGCGGCCGAACTTATAAAAAAGGGAAAAATAAAAGTAGACGGTAAAGTAGTTTTAAAACCCTCATATAATATAGATAATTTAGATTGCAAAATTGAACTTCTTGAAGAAAAGTTATACGTAAGCCGAGCAGCCTATAAACTAAAATATTTTTTAGAAGACAATCAAATCAGTGTAAAAAATTTTATTTGCTTGGATATAGGAAGCAGTACGGGAGGCTTTAGCCAGATACTTTTGGAAAAAGGAGCCAAAGAGATCTATGCAGTCGACGTGGGAAAAGATCAGCTTCACGAATCTCTCAAAAATAATCCCAAAATAAAAAGCTTCGAAAACACCGATATAAGAGATTTTAAAATAAATAAAACGTTTGATTTGGTAATATGCGATGTCTCTTTTATGGGAATAAGGCATATCCTAAAAGATATAGACAGATTCGCAAAAAACAAAATAATTCTCCTTTTCAAACCTCAATTTGAAGTGGGCAAAGAGGCCAAAAGAGATAAAAAGGGAGTCGTTAAAGACAAAGAGGCTATTTTAAAAGCTTACGAGAGATTTGAAGAGGATATAAAAAAATTCGGATGGAAAACTCTTTTGAAAGAGGAGTCCAAAGTAAAAGGGAAAGAAGGGAATGTGGAGACATTCTATTATTTTGAAAAAAGATGAGATAGATACGATAGCCATAGGCGGTTTTGACGGAATACACGTAGCGCATAAAACTCTTATAGACAAAACGGGCGAAAAAGGAGCCGTAGTCATAATAGATAAAAACTATGCAAATCTAACTCCAAACAGTTATAGATGCTTTTATATAGACCAACCCTGTATCTTCATAGATCTATCGAAAATAAAGGATTTAAGCGGCGAAGAGTTCGTTAAACTCCTTACCAAAGAGTTTCCGAACCTAAAAAAAATCGTTGTAGGATACGACTTTAGATTCGGCAAAAACAGATCCAAAGACGCAAACGATCTAAAAAAGCTATTTGATGGAGAAGTGGAAATAGTAAAAGAGATAAAAATAGATGGTATTTCGGTGCATTCGAAAACGATAAGAGAGCTTTTAAAGAAAGGCGATTTGAAAACCGCCAAAAAACTTCTTGGAAGAAACTACTCCATATTCGGAAACGTAATAAAGGGCCTCGGAATAGGATCTAAAGAACTCTACCCTACGATAAATCTATCCACAGGAAATTTTCTGCTTCCAAAAGAGGGAGTTTACGCAACATTTTCAAAAATCGACGATAAAACCTTTCCGTCCGTAACTTTCATAGGAAAAAGAGAAACGATCGACGGAAGTTTTTCGATAGAGACTCACATATTGGATCGATTCGATCTAAAAGATATAAAAACGGTAGAAGTGATATTCGTAGAATATCTAAGAGAAAACAAAAAATTTAAAGATTTACAAAACCTAAAAAAACAGATAGAAGAAGATATAAAAGAAGCTAAAAAAATACTAAAAGTCTCATAAAATGGTGCGACGGGCGGGACTTGAACCCGCACGGCCAGGGGCCACTACCCCCTCAAGATAGCGTGTCTACCAATTCCACCACCGTCGCGTTTTAAAAAGAGGGATAAGACCCTCTTTTTGTTTTTTTACATAAAAGGATTTGCGTAAAGTAGAATAAGAGCAACAACCAATGCGTAAATAACTTGCGCCTCGATCATCGCCAAAGCGATAAA
>JAADDG010000119.1 GCA_013154075.1 Campylobacterota bacterium
ATATTTTTCTTAGAGATTCTATCTTTCAGCTCGGCTATCATATTCAAAAGATCGCTTCTTTGCATCAATAGATTCAAAAGCTCGCTCTCATATCTCTCTTTCGTAAAGCGGTTCTCTCCTCTTAGATTCTTAATACGATTATATTGTCCTCTCTTTAAGGCTATCTCTTTATTTAAGATATCCAATTTTTTGGTGTAATTTTTAAGTTTTTCACTCTCAAGATAGTGATCTATCTCTATTAGTTTCTTATTTACCACTCTCATCTCGTCTTTCAAATCGAGTTTCACTATCCTGCCCGAAACTTCACTCTTTAGAGTCATTTTATCATAAGGCTCGATTACAGCTTTGTAAGAGCCTCCAAAAAGCAGCAAAGGAAAAAGCATAGCTAAAAAAAATCTCATTTACCGATCCTTTTTCAAATCTATTTTATTCACAACGGCATACAAAGCGGGCAGATAGATAAGATTCAAAACCGTTCCCCACAAAAGCCCAAACCCCAAAGATACGGCTATCGGCTGCAAAATGACAGCTTGTCCCGTAGCGTAGAAAATGAGACTAAAAAGCCCTAAAAAAGTAGTGATGGAAGTGATCAAAATGGGTCTTAATCTAAGCTTGGCTCTCTCAAAAAACTCCTTAGCCTTATGGGTACCGTGAAGGAAATCGAGCATAATTATTCCGTCATTTATTACAACCCCGGCAAGCCCCAAAAGTCCGATAACGGAAGGCATAGTAAGATTTATTCCAAGAAGTTTGTGCCCCAAAAACGCACCAAGAAGAGAGAGAGGAATCACGGACATCACCATAAAAGCATATTTTAGCTTCGGAAAAATGAACAAAAGCGTAATCAAAATCAAAAACAGAGCCAAAACGGTCGCCGTCTTCATATCGCTTGCAAACTGCCTATTTTTCTCTTTCTCTCCATAGAGTTTGATAGTAATTCCCTCTTTTTTAAGCTTCTCTATAAAAGGAGATAATTTATCGAGCATCTCTTCGGGAGTGATAACGTGCTTATCCACATTGATAAAAAGAGATTTTACGACATCTCCGTCTCTTTTTTCTATCTTTTCGTAATCTCTCGTCTCTATAAAATCCACAATATCTCTCAATCTAACCACCTCTCCCGACAAAGAGACTATCTCAAAATCAAAAAACGTCTCGGCCTCATCTTTCTTCAAAGCCCTCGTTTTTATCTCCATAACGCCGTCTTTATCGAAACTCATAGCCTTTCTGTTATCGAGAAAATAGCCGCTTAAAGCCTTAGCTATATAAGCTTCGCTAAATCCGAGCCTCTCTCCGTAGGAATTTATTCTAAGCTTATACTCCTTCTTGCCGTATTGGATATTATCGCTTACATCTTTTATTCCGGGGATATTAAGCACCTCTTTTTTTAGATGCTCTATCGCAGATACTATCAGCTTGTCGTTTTTGCCTATGAAATTTAGCTGTATGTCGCTTTTTATGAGTCCAGGCTTCTCCTCTATGACTCCGAAATCCTCTATATGGTATTTTTTCTCATATTTTGAGAGCTCTTTTCTTATCATCTTCGCAAGCTCGTAAGTGTGAAGAGTTCTGATTTTATCGAGATCGTTAAAATCGAAAGAGAGATTTAGGATAGGATTTAGATATTTGTTTATAAAATCTTCGGGCTTCATCTCATAAAGCTCCAAAGTGATATAAAAGGTATTTTCACCCGTTTCGTTTTCGCTTGCGGTGGATCTTCTCGTACCCACAACGGTAGAAATCGATTTTATAAAAAACTTATCCTTTTTCTCCAAAAGATCTCTCTCCATTTCGGAAGCGACTTTCATAGTATCTTCGATAGGGGTATTGATATCGAGTTTGCCGGTGATAAAGAGATAGTTTCCGTCAAAAGTGGGGAAAAACTGAAAATGCATAGTCTTTACGGTAAGCACCGTCAAAATCGGAATCCCCAAAAGAAAAAAGGCCAAAAAGCTCTTTTTATATTTAATTAAAGTGTGCAAAAAACGCTCATACTTCTCCTGAAAAGCTCTCCAATCCACAAAGTTTTTTTGCTTTTTCAAAAACTCCTCGGCATGCAAAGGCAAAAACAGAAAACTCTCGATCAAAGAGCCTATCAAAATCATTATAACGGCTATTGGAATTAAAATAATGAAATTTTTTATCTCTCCGCTCATCATAAAAAGAGGCAAAAAAGCAGCTACGGTAGTAACGGTGGCCAAAGTCACGGGCAAAAGCATCTCTCTAAGGCCTTTAACCACCGCTTCATGCTTCGGATAGCCTTCGTTTATGTATCTTTGAATATTCTCGGCAACGACGATAGCGTCATCCACCACTATTCCTATCACTATCAATCCGCCAAGCAAAGATATGATATTTATGGAGTATCCGCTAAAATACAAAAAAACTATTCCTATCGCAAAAGCAAACGGAATCCCCATAGCGACAATCGCGGCTATTCTTAGATTGATAAGTACGGCCATAGACAAAAAGACCAAAATAAACCCGAACATCAGATTCGATATAACGATATCGAGCCTATTTTTTACCACTTTGGAGGAATCTCTGTAGAAATCGAAATGGATTTTTGGATACTGCTTTTCAAGCCCCTTTACATACTCTCTTAATTTTTTGCTCAACGCAATGGAGTTTCCCTCTTCTCCTTTGGAAATTTTCAAAGTTACGTTTCTTCTGCCGTTAAAGGTGGATAGAGTCTTGTTTTGGGGATAGATGAATTTAACTTCCGCTATATCTCCGAGCCTTACGAATTTAGAACCGACCCTTATTATCATATCTTCCCATTTTATGGAGTTTTTGGGACCATGAACGGTGGAGATAAAAAAGAAGTTTCCCCTCTGTTTGACTTCTCCTATCGGATAGATATAAGATAGCGAAGATACCGCGCTTACCACATCCGATGGAGAGAGTCCGTAGGCTTTCAAAGCTTTGGTATCGATCCTTACGGAGACCTCCTTATCGCTATCTCCGAAAATCTTTACTTCGCTTATATGATTGATTCTTGCGATTTTGTTTTTTATCTCTTTTGCGGCCTCTATAAGCTCCCCGAAGCTGAGAGTATCGGAAGAGAGAGATAGGCTTATTAAAGGGCGGTGGTGAGCTAAAAGAGTGGCTACGGGCTCATTCATATCAGCAGGCAAATATTTACGGCTTTTGGCAATTGCGTCTTTTACTTTGTTTAGAGCATCTATCTTATCGGCACCCTCTTCCAGTGAGATAAGAATAGAAAAAGATCCCGGCAAAACAACCGTCTCGATCTTCTCTATCCCCTCTATGGAGCCAAGCTCGCTCTCTATGTCTCTAACGGCCATTTTATCAAGATTCCCGGCACTCGCACCCGGATATCCGCCAGTTACCATTATTTTGTCAAGTTCGATTATCGGAAAGATCTCTTTTGGAATTTTTTGATAGGAGTAGACTCCCAAAAGAAGCAAAAATATAAGCAGAACGTGATTTAAAGATCTGTTTTTAATGAAATATTCGATTATTTTAGCCATCAAAGCACCTTAAAAAAAGCGGCTGTTACAAGTCGCAAACTATTATAACATATAACAATTAAAGGATGGCAAGTCAATAAAGGTAAAATATAAAAGAAAGTTATAAAAGAGAGGAGGAGAGAGCTTATCTCTTTTTAAGCTCTTTAATTCTTGCGGCTTTTCCTTTTCTCTCTCTTAGATAGAATAGTTTAGCTCTTCTTACTCTACCTCTTCTAACTACGGTAATGCTTTGAATACTCTCGCTATAAAGCGGGAAAATTCTCTCAACGCCTATATTGTTGGCACCTATTTTTCTTACCGTAAAAGTCGCTCCGGCTCCCTGTCCTCTTTTGGTGATGCAAACACCCTCGAAATTTTGGACTCTCTCTTTATCTCCCTCTTTAATCAATACCGCTACTCTTACGGTATCTCCGGCTTTAAAATCGGGAATCTCTTTGCCCTCAACCTGTTTAGCTTCAAAAGCTTCTATATATTTATTTCTCATCTTCTTTTATCCTCTGTAAGATTTTACTTTTTAGGTATAGATCCGATCTATGAAATTTCGTTTTAGCCAAAGCCAAAGTTTTCTTTAAGGCGGTGATTTTACCATGATTTCCCTTTAAGAACTCTGAGGGAGAGGGATTTTTTTTGAAAATATTCGGTTTTGTAAAAGAAGGAGCCTCCAAAAGATACTCCTCATAGCTCTCTTCGCTAAGAGACTCCCTGTTTCCCAACACTCCCTCTATATTTCTTGCTATAGCGTCACACATCACCAAAGAGGCAAGTTCTCCTCCCGTCAAAACGAAATCACCAATGGAGAAAACCTCATCGGCGTACTCTTCTATAATTCTCTCGTCTATCCCTTCATATCTACCGCTTACAAAAACGATATGCTCTCTTTTAGCAAGCCTCTTTGCATCGTTTTGCCTAAAGAGTTTACCTACGGGAGTCGTGATGATTATATGGGCGTTTGGCGATTTTTCAATAATAGAATCCAGACACAAAGAGAGGGGCTTTGGCTTTAGAAGCAATCCCGCTCCTCCGCCGATTTTGTAATCGTCAACTTTTTTATGTTTATCAAAAGCGTAATCTCTCGGATTTTTGAAATCTATCTCAAAAAGAGATCTTTCTATCGCTCTTTTTAAAATGGAATCTTCAAAATAGGGTTTTACGAGATTTTCAAAAAGAGTAACGAAAGTAAAACGCATCAAGAGTTCTCTAAAATAGAATATGCGTTTTTTGTATAAACTATTTTCTCTTTCTCATCAAATCTATCAATATACTGATCGATATAGGGAATATAAAATATTTTAGGAAGTCCGTTTCCCACCAACGAATCGTCGGTTTTTACGATCAAATAATCGTTTGAAGAGATTCTCTCTATATCCTTCACCACTCCCAAAACTTTATCGTTCTCTTTCACCTTAGAGCCGATAATATCGAACCAAAAAAACTCTCCCTCTTTCAAATCGCAATTTTTCCTCGTATCTTCCAAAGTGGCATAGAGTTTTTTATTGATATACTTTTTGGCATCGTCTACGTTTTTGCAGGAAGTAAATTTTACAAGTGATCTTGAAGGATTGAATCTCTCGATAGTAAGCTCTTCGCCGTCTTTTGTTACAAAAACGGCACCCTTTTTAAACTGCTCCGGAAAATCGGTAAGGAGATGAAGTTTCTGCTCACCTCTAAGCCCCACCGATCTTCCGATAACGGCCACCTCTATTAGGTTCTTTTCTCTCTTCATCCCTCTTCGTTAGCTTTTACCAAAACTCTATAGGATCTATTCTCTTTTACTTTACAGCCGCCGATAACCGTCTTTATCGAACTGATCATTTTACCATCCTTGCCTATAAGCTTACCGACATCTTTCTTATCGCTATAAATTATAATCTCGCTAAAAGTATCATCGACATCGGTTCTCTCGACTCTGACGGCTTCGGGCTTATCCACTATAAGTTTAGCGAACTCTTCGATAAATTTTTCTACCATTTATTATTTACTGCTTGTAATCTTTTTAACCCTATCGCTCATTTTAGCGCCTACACCAAGCCAATATTTCAATCTCTCTTCATCAAACTTGATAGTCTCGGGCTCGGTTAGAGGATTGTAATATCCGATAGACTCGATCCAGCCTCCGTCTCTTCTTTTTCTGCTATCCGTTACCACTATTCTATAGAAAGGTCTTTTCTTTCTACCCATTCTCGTAAGTCTGATAACTGTTGCCATCAATTCTCCTATATAAAAATTTTATTTGAAATATTAAAAGGCAAGTATACCGAAATATACCTGCATTTTAACATTTTTCCTTCCGGCTATCTGCCGAAAGGAGGCATATGCTGCTGTTGGGCAAGCAGATTTTGAAGATCTTTCATCCCCTTCTTACCCGAAAACTTCTTAGCCATTTTAGCGGCATTTTGAAACTGTTTTAGAAATCTGTTTACTTCCACTTGAGAGAGTCCGGCACCTTTTGCTATTCTTCTTTTTCTGCTGTTATTCAAAAGAGCGGGATTTTCTCTCTCTTTCGGCGTCATGGAGTAGATCATCGCCTTTATTCTTTTTATCTCTTTGGAGTTTTCAAGATCCAGATCTTTCAAATTCCCGGCCATCTTTGAGAGTCCCGGAATCATACCTACCAAAGATTTCAAACTTCCAAGCTTCTTCATACTCTCAAGCTGATCGAGAAAATCGTTGAAGTTGAAAGACCCTTTTTTTATTTTTTTGGTAATCTGTTTTACTTTTTTCTCATCTATGACAGCACCGGCTTTTTCGGCAAGTCCTTCGATATCTCCCTCACCCATCAATCTTCCGACTATTCTATCGGGAACGAAAACCTCAAGATCCGGAATTTTCTCTCCGATACCGATAAATCTCAAAGGAACACCTATTTGCTTAGCTATTCCAAGAGCTATTCCGCCTTTGCTATCTCCGTCGTATTTGGTGAGAATCACACCCGTAATACCAAGCTTTTCGTTGAAAGTAGCCGCACTTCTTACGGCATCCTGTCCTGTCATCGAATCGGCTACGTAAAAGATTTCGTGAGGATTTAGGGCCTCTTTCATTTTTACAAGCTCATTCATAAGCTCTTCATCGATAGCCAAACGACCCGCGGTATCTACCAAAAGTACGTCATACAGTCCGTCTTTAGCCTTTTTAAGCGCCTCTTTGGCCACTTTTACGGGATCTTTTTCGTTTTCATCGTAAAAAAGATCGATATCGTTTTGTTCGCAAAGCTGTTTTAGCTGCTCTACCGCCGCCATTCTTTGAAGATCGCAGGCGGCAACCAAAACCTTCTTTTTTCTAAGCTTCAAATAGTAAGCAAGCTTTACGGTAGTAGTGGTTTTACCGCTTCCTTGCAAACCCGCCATCATAACCACGGTAGGCGGTTTAGAGGCAAAAACAAAGCCGTAATTTCCGGGCGCAGTTAAAATATCGGTAAGGTTTTTCTTCAAAGCCCTCAAAAAGCTCTCTTTGCCTATACCGTTTCTTTTCGTCTCGATCTCTACCTGTTTTAAAAGCTCTCTTACGACTTTATGATGAACGTCCGCTTTCAATAAAGACTTTTTAAGATTATCGAGAGCCTTTTTTAAAGCCTTCTCGTCATCGGCAAATCTGATTTTGTTAATGGTCGATCGAAAAGAGTCGGTCAAAGCTTCAAACAAATCGTTTCCTTTTTATAAGGTTTTTCAAAAGTGTGCAATAATACTAAAAAATATCTTTAAAAAAGATAAAATTAAGCTTACATTAATCTTCTTGCCTTTCCCGTTTCACAAAAACTACCAAATAAACACTCCTCTTTTTGCTATAATTAACTAAAAACTAATAAAGAGCTAATTTATGAAAAAACTTCCTATCGGAATAAGCACTTTTAGCATTATAAGAGAAGAAGACTACATCTACGTAGATAAAACAAAAGAGGCTTATGAGCTTATAACAAACTACAAATACACTTTCTTATCAAGACCGCGTAGATTCGGTAAAAGCCTCTTTTTAGACACCCTTTTTGAAATCTTTAGGGGAAATAAGGAGCTGTTTAAAGGGCTTTTTATTTACGATAAATGGAGTTTCGAAAAGTATCCGGTTATAAAAATAAGCTTTAGCGGAGATTTAAGAAGCCCTGAAGGGTTAAAAAACAGAATTCTTGATATCTTAAAAAGAAATCAAGATAATTTAAAAGTAAAATGCGATAAAAATACGCCTTACGACTCCTGTTTCGAAGAGCTTATAGAAAAAAGCTATCAAAAATATAAAAAAGGCGTAGTGATTTTGATAGACGAATATGATAAAGCCATTTTGGACAATTTGGATCAGATAGAAATAGCGAAAGAGAATAGAGAGATTCTAAAGTCGTTTTATGGAATCATAAAAGATAACGACAGATATATAAAATTCGTCTTTTTAACAGGAGTTAGCAAATTCTCGAAAGCCTCGATCTTCAGCGGCCTTAACAATTTAAGAGATATTACATTATCTCCACCTTTCGGAAACATTTGCGGATATACACAAGAGGATATAGATAATGTTTTTTTACCCTATCTAAAAGGCGTAAATTTAGATAAATTAAAAGAGTGGTATAATGGATACTACTTTTTAAAAGATAAAGTCTATAATCCTTTCGATATCCTGCTTTTTATCGATAACCATCTTCAATTTGATAACTATTGGTTCAACACGGGCACCCCCTCTTTTTTAATAAAACTTTTTGAAAAAGGAACCTATAATTTGGCCAAATTCGAAAATTTGAAAGTATCCGAGAATCTATTGGACGCTTTCGATATAGAGAGCATTACGCTTGAGACGGTGATGTTTCAAAGCGGATATTTAACAATCAAAGAGGTCGTAAGAAAAAGACTAAGAAGCGAATATATTCTAACTTTCCCGAATCTCGAAACAAAAATAAGCTTTAATGATTATCTTCTAACTTTCTTGGTTAAAAACACGGTTATCAAAAACGAAATTCAAAGCATGCTTATAGACATATTCGAAAACGCCAATCTCGATAAATTAAAAGATATTTTACAATCTCTTTTTGCATCGATCGCTTATAACAATTTTTCAAACAACTACATACAAAACTACGAGGGCTTCTATTCGTCGGTAATTTACGCCTATTTTGCTGGAGCGGGATTTGATAAAGTGATAGCCGAAGACGTAACAAACGACGGCAGGATAGATTTAAGTATTTTTATAGATAAAAAAGTATTTATACTCGAATTCAAGGTGGATGGAAAAGGCGCATTAGAGCAGATAAAAGAAAAAGAGTATTTTAAAAAATATCTTCAAAATTATGAAGAGGTTTATATAATCGGTATCGAATTTGATTCAAAAAGCAGAAATTTAACAGATTTCAAATGGGAGAGGGTCAAATAAACCCTCTTACTTTTTCCTCTTATAGACGGGATGATAAGCGCCGTCCGAAAAAGTATTTACGGTAAGTTTGGAAAAACTCTCCACATAATCCCAAAAACTCTTCTTAAGCTTCGGATCCACATCAAGCTCTTCCAAAGCCTCCATCATACACCCAAGCCAAGAGATTCTCGCTTTCTCATTGATGGAGAAATCATCATGAACTCTAATCATATATTCGTTTAGATCCATTCCTCCGGCCTCTTCATATACTTTAGGGCCTCCGCAAATTTGGATGAAAAATTTAGTATTTTTCTCTTTTACTTTATCAAACTCCTCTCTATCTTGGGGAAAATAGTGAGCTATTTCACTATCGTAAATAATATCGTAAAAGTTATACATAAATTTTTTCATCCCCTCTACGCCTCCCACAGCTTCAAAAAAAGCCGAATCGGGCAGTTTGAAATCCATCTCTTCTCCCTTTACCACATCAGTTATTTGATACTCCATTTCAATCCTTTCTATAAAATTCAACTCCAGCTACATTTTGGGTATAGATCTCTCCCTCTCTCAAGAGCCTATCCAAAATCTCTTTAGATCTATCGCTAAACTGCCTCTCTATATCGCTCTTTGTTTGAGGACGCCTTTTAAGAAGAGCCAAAATCTCATCTTTGCTAAAATCTTTTTTAGATACTTTATAATCTTTTTTGTAAGCTACATTGACGGGTAAGCCTTCAAAAACTTCGGAAAGCTCTTTTAGCTTATCCATATCAACCGGCTTTACTCTATAAGCAGGAGGCCTATCTATGGTACCTATATCTATCCTATCGGGAGAGATCTCTTTTAAAACATCTTTTAATAAAAGCATCTCTTCTATCTTATCGTTTATCCCTTCGACTACCAAAATCTCTACAATAAACTCCCCGTCAAACTCTCTTCTAAACTTTTTCATTCCCTCTATAATATCGTTTAGCTTAATACTCTTTAGAGGTCTGTCAATCTTTTTAAAACACTTTTCACTCGCACAATCTAAAGAGAGTTTTACGATATCTATCTTTTTTAAAACATCTCTTATCTTTTTGTCGTAAATAGTGGAAGAGTTCGAGAGAATCAGAAGCTTTTTATCCCCTTTCAAAGAGTT
>JAADDG010000158.1 GCA_013154075.1 Campylobacterota bacterium
TCGTTATTGTAAGGATTTTTGCCGATCCCCTTAGCGTCGTAATCATCAATCTTTCCGTAGTTTCTCGGATTCATCATATGATCTATATATTCGTCTTTCAATTTTTCGATATCGGACATTCAATTTCCTTTAACTAAATTAGCTCAAATTATACACTATTCTATTTTATAAGAAGGTTTAAACCAAACTCCCTCAAGGCTCCACTTTCGAAAAGAAATAACCTATAATAAAAAACAAAGCTACAGTAACAAGAGGTAAGAAAACAAGCCATAATCTAATCTTTTTAAAAAAAATGAACCTAAAAACCTCCACCCAACTAAAAAGAAGCAAAATCATATGAGCTATAAAAAGAGGTTTGTAGATATAAAGATATCTTCCAAAAAGAGAAAAAGAAACAGCAATCACCACAAGCCCCACACAAAAAAGCGCTTCCTTTAAATCCCCATCCTTCCTATATCTATAATAAATCACGCCGGCTATCGCCAAAAAGACTCCAAAAACTATCGCTTTTATCATCTATCTCTCCTCAAAACTCTCCAAAAAGCCTCCGTAAAAAAGAGAGTAATTTTGGTATAATCGCAAAAAATTTTATACAAAGGTTTGAAATGTTTCGTTTCGCCCCATCTCCGACGGGAGATATGCACATAGGCAATCTCAAAGTAGCCATCCTAAACTATATTTTAGCAAAACAAAATGACGAAAAATTCATAATAAGAATAGAAGATACAGACAAAGAGAGAAATATAGAGGGAAAAGATAGAGAAATCCTCGAAATATTGGACAAATTCGATATCAAATACGACAATGTTATCTATCAAAGCCACAATCTAAAGTTTCATCAGCAATTTGCTTCTCAGCTTTTGATGGAGAGAAAGGCATTTGCCTGTTTTTGCAGCGAAGAGGAGCTTGAGAGAAAAAGAGAAGAGGCCAAAAAGAGAAAAATAGCCTACAGATATGACGGAACGTGCGAAAAATTAAGCGACGCGGAGGTTCTAAACAACGAAAAACCGTTTGTAGTAAGAATCAAAAAACCAACTCACCCCATAAGTTTCAAAGACGAGATAAAAGGAGAGTTTACTTTCGAACCGGATGATATAGACAGCTTCGTAATCTTAAGAAGAGACAAAACTCCAACTTACAATTTTGCGTGTGCGATAGACGATATGCTAAACGATATCTCTTTTGTAATAAGAGGCGAGGATCACATATCAAACACCCCCAAACAGATTCTAATTAGAAACTATATAGGCTACGACAAAGAGATCAAATATGCTCATCTTCCGATTATTTTAAATAAAGAGGGCAAAAAGATGAGCAAAAGAGACAAAGCCTCAAGTGTCAAATGGCTTTTGGAAGAGGGATTTTTGCCGGAAGCTATTACAAACTATCTGATTTTGCTTGGAAATAAAACTCCAAAAGAGATTTTTACTCTAAAAGAGGCTATCGAATGGTTCGATATCAAAAACCTCTCAAAATCAAGCGCAAAATTTGATCTCGATAAACTAAGGTTTCTCAATAGAGAGCATATAAAGATGCTTGATTCTCTAAATTTAGCAAAAAGAATCGGTTATCACGATAAAGATATAGGAGATTTAGCCAAACTTTATACGGAAGAGGCAAGCACTCTAAAAGAGATCAAAGAGAAAATTTCAAAAATATTCTCTTCAAAAACTCCTCCTTTAGAATTTAAAGAAAATTTTGATAAGATTGTAGAGTCTATAAAAAAGGCTCCCCATTTCGAGGAGTTTGACGACTTTAAAAAATATATTACCGAAACAACCTCCCTTAAGGGTAAAAATCTGTTCAAACCGCTAAGAATAGCCCTAACGGGAGAGGAACACGGTCCGAATCTAAGCGACATTTACGCTCATATAAAAAATTATTTACCGGAGATAGTAAAATGATAATAATAGCAACATTTATAGAGGCGATAGCCCAGATACTTCATATGGTTATAAATATCTACATTTGGATAGTGATAATAGCGGCTTTGATCACGTGGGTGAGGCCCGATCCGTACAATCCCATCGTTCAAGTACTAATGAGACTAACCGAACCCGTTTATGTCTTTATTAGAAAATATATTCCTACCGTAATAGGAGGAATAGATTTAGCACCCATTATCGTAATTTTGGGACTACAGTTTTTAGATCTATTTTTTGTTAAACTTCTTTATAGTTTTGCGAGTGCTCTTCAATAAATTCAAAAAAAGTGGCATACTTTTTGCTTTTCTCCTGTTAATGCCGCCAATGTTGTCTTCAAAAGAGATAACATTGGATTTCTTTAACGACAAACCGAGATCCATCGCTAAAGATTTCTACATATGGCGGTTTTTAGATCAAAATATAACCGCGAAAGAGGCGGAAGCATTAATAGGAGAAGTTTATAATATGAGTAGCAAACTGTTTTTCAAATTTGCGGACAAACTGGACAAAGAGGGCTTCAAACAGATAGCCGAATGCCTTAAAGCCTCGCCTAAAGAGCTTATAAATTCAAGTGACGATTGTATAGCCGTAGGGCTCACACCCAAAAAAGCGGTAAAATTATCAAAAGACGAATTATTGAAAGCGGCCAAAAAAGTAGAAGAAAAATATCCTCAAAGAGCCGAAATTTTCAAAATTTTAGCCTCAAATAACGTATTTGAAGAGCTTACGAAAGCCGATCCCGAAATATTTTTCAAAGTATTTAATTCAGTGGATCCTTCATACATTTATGAAAAACTAAATTATGAGATACCGAAAAATATACTCACCAAACTATCTCAATATTACGCTTTCAATCAAAGCGTAAAAATCATTACGATCAACGAAAATCTAAAAAATCTTCAAAAATCGATTCTTGATCTAAATTCATCAAAACTATCGGCAAACGGAAATCTATATCTGGCTTTCAACGCAATAAAACACAATGAAAAAGAGAAAGCCGTAAAATATCTTCAAATAGCTCACGAGAAAGCTTTCAAAAGATTCGAAAAAGACAGATCCCTATTTTGGCTATACAAAGTAACAAACGACAAAAAATATTTAGTGAAACTTGCAAACAGTCCTAAAGTAAATTTTTATTCAATCTACGCAATGGAACTTTTACACAAAAAAGTAAAAAATATAGTAACCAACCTAAGCCATATGAAAGAGAGAGCGAATTTCCCCGTAAACGATCCCTTTGCATGGCAGGATCTAAAAAACAAAGCCAAAAAAGCGGATGAAAACGAACTAAGAAAAATGGCCGACAAATTAAACGCAAAAAACACCGAACCGTTTGCGGCATATCTTTATGAAAAAGCGGGGAAGTTTAAAAAAGAGTATTTTTTAATGCCCTACTACGACTCTATAAAAAATCTCACACCCAAAAGAAAGGCGATGCTTTTGGCCATAGCAAGGCAAGAGAGCAAATTTATCCCAACAGACATATCCAGCTCTTACGCTTTAGGAATGATGCAGTTTATGCCCTTTGTGGCAAAAGATTTGGCAAAAAAGATGGGGTATGAAGATTTCGATCTCGATAATCTTTTCCAGCCGGAAATAGCTTATAAATTCGCCAATTACTACCTTGATTATTTGGAGCAGAATCTAAATCATCCCCTTTTTATATTTTACGCTTATAACGCCGGTATCGGATTTCTAACGAGACTTCTTAAAAAATCAAATCTTTTCACCCAAAAAAATATATACGAACCCTATTTAAGTATGGAGCTTTTTCCAAACGACCAAGCCAGATATTACGGCAAAAAAGTTTTGGCAAACTATATCATATACTCTCAGCTTCTTGGCAAAAAGACTATGCTCACTCCTCTTTTGAGAAAGTTAGAAAATCCTTTCCAAAAAGCTTATTCTCGCACACGAGAGTAATGCTTTTCTCCTCTTTTGCGGGAAAAACGACAAGATAATATTTGAACCATCCGCTATGAACAGGAATATATTTCAAAATTTCGTCATCTTTTTTCAATTTTTTAATCTCAATAGGCTTTCTTCCATCCTTTAGATAAATAGCGCAATTTTCACTCTCCAAGCCCTCTTTCTTATCTCCGAACTCCTTTTCGTTATAGAGAGCCACGATAAAATAGTCTTTATCCTTATCGGCAAATCTCTTATCGAGCCTGTTTAAATATGTTGCCACTATGACGGATTTCGTCTCAAGAGAGCTTATTATCTCCCCTTTTCTTGTATATAAAAGACTCTGTTCGTAAAGTTTGTCCTCATTAATAAACTCTTTGTAAATCTTATCCGAACAACCGGTTAAAAAAACGAGAATCAAGAGGGAGAAAATAGATATTTTATTGCCCATTGAAGCTTTTCCTAAATAAATTTTTATATAAATCGACATTTTAGCATAAAAAATTGAACCGCAAAATAAAACCGAAATTGTAGCTAAACATTAAGAATAATAATGCTATCATTCCCACATGAAACATTTAGCCATAGCCTTTAGCGGCCCTTCAAACAGCGGTAAAACCACTCTAATTGTTAAAATTACCGAAAAGTTGATAAAGAACTACAAAGTAATTATAATCAAAAATGATCCGAAAGATAAAGCGAAGTTTGATATCGAAGGTAAGGACAGTTACAAATTTTCCCAAACGGGAGCGGATGTCGTAGTAACTTCCCCTACAAGAACCACATATTTTTTCAATCATTATCAGGATTTAGACGAAATTATCGAAAAATTGGGAGATTTCGATTTTCTTTTCGTAGAAGGACTAAAAACCCTTCCACTTCCGAGAATCTCGGTATTTAGAAATAAAATAGACGAAAGCTATTTTGAGCATACCGACGCAATAGCGATAGATGAAAGCGTAAATCTATCCGAATACGACATCCCAAAAAGTATAGCTATTTTAAATTTAAACGATATTGATCAAATAATAAATTGGATATTTAAAAATGCAAAGGTTGTAAAATGACGGAAATTTTCGACGCCATCAAAAGATCTGCGGTAAGAATAAGAGAGGCTATAGAAACGGACGATACGGGTTACTCCCAAAACAAAAACAAAACGGGAGATATTCAGCTAAAGCTTGACATAAAAAGCGATTTGATCATAGAAGAGGAGCTTAGCAAAGTTCCAAGCGTTAAAGAGATAGCAAGCGAAGAGAGAGAACATTCGGAAGTTTTAAACGAAAACGGTATCTACAGTATAGGATACGATCCGCTTGACGGCTCGAGCCTTGTGGATGTGGACTTAAGCGTCGGATCGATATTCGGAATTTACAAGGGCGGATATGCGGGCGAAAACTTAATAGCCGCGGCATACGTAGTCTACGGACCGAGAGTGGAGCTCGTAATAGCTACCGACATCGTAGAGCTTTACAGAATGGATCCGGAGCATAATTTTCATTTCATTCAACCAGTTTCTTTAAACGAAAAAGGAAATATCAAATCTCCGGGCGCCACACAAAAATACTGGCCGGAATTTCACAAAAAAATGGTGGATGAAATTTTTCAAGAAGGCTATAGATTAAGATATTCCGGAGGAATGGTTCCCGATCTTCACCAAATCCTTCTAAAGGGCGGCGGAGTGTTTTCATATCCCGGCACAACCGACAAACCGAAAGGAAAACTTAGAATGGTATTTGAGGTTTTTCCTTTTGCGTACATTTTCGAAAAAGCGGGCGGCTTGGCGATGGATCCGATAAAAAGACTTTTAGATCTAAAACCGTCTCACCTTCACGATACCACACCATGCTTTTTCGGTTCCAAATATGAAGTTTTAAAAGCGAAAGAGGTCTATGGAAAATACCAATGCGACATCGATTGACGAATTTGAATTAAGACTCGAAGAGAAGCTTAAAATTCTAAAAGAGTGCCAAGAAAAGCACAACTTAAACAGCTGTCTTAAATGCGAAAAAGTGATAGGCTGCGAGATTAGAAAAGAGTATGTCTCTGCGGTCTATCAAAGTATGAACAAAGGAAAAGGGGGAGGTTTTGAGTTCTAAAACTCCCCGATTACTTCACAATTAAACTATTTTTTTGTATCATTCAACAAAACAAAATCCAACGGAAAGCGAAATGAAAGATTCACACTGTAAAAAAGCCTATATAACCACACCTATCTATTATGTAAACGACGTTCCTCATATAGGGCACGCTTATACTACGATCATAGCCGATACATTAGCAAGATACTCCAGACTTGTCGGTATAGAGACTTTCTTCCTCACAGGCACCGACGAACACGGCCAAAAAATAGAAGAGGCGGCAAAAAAGAGAGGCAAAAATCCCAAAGAGTATGCGGATGAGATAAGCAAAAAATTTAGAGATCTTTGGGACTATATGGAGATAAGCTACGATAAGTTTATAAGAACGACGGATCCCGAGCATATACTCGGAGTTCAAAAAGCTTTCGAAAAGATGTATGAAAAAGGCGATATCTATAAAGATTATTACGAGGGTTTTTACTGCGTAAGCTGTGAATCTTTTTTTACGCAAACTCAGCTGATAGAGGGAGAGTATTGTCCGGATTGCGGCAAACCCACTCAAATAGTCAAAGAAGAGAGCTATTTTTTCAAACTCTCAAAATATGAAAAAGATCTTTTGAAATGGTATGAAGATGAAGAAAAATGCATCATCCCAAAAAGCAAAAAAAACGAGGTAATAAATTTCGTAAAACAGGGCCTTCAAGATCTCTCCATCACAAGAACGAGCTTTGAGTGGGGAATAAAACTGCCAAAATCTATAAACGATCCAAAACATGTAATTTACGTCTGGCTTGACGCTCTTATGAACTATATCACCGCTTTGGGATACGGGACGGATGAGAAACTTATGGATTTTTGGCCGGCAAAAGTTCATCTTGTAGGAAAAGATATTCTTAGATTTCACGCTATCTATTGGCCGGCGTTTTTGATGAGTCTCGATCTGCCTTTGCCAAAACATATAGCGGCTCACGGCTGGTGGACAAGAAACGGTGAAAAGATGAGCAAATCGAAAGGCAACGTAATAGATCCCAAAGAGGTTTCCGAAGCTTACGGGCTTGAGAATTTCAGATACTTTATGTTACGAGAGGTATCTTTCGGCCTTGACGGGGATTTTAGCCAAAGAGCTTTGATAGATAGAATAAACAGCGATCTAAACAACGATCTTGGAAACCTGCTTAACAGAATCATAGGAATGAGCGGTAAATATTTCGATTTCGAAATAGACTCTTCAAACGTTTTGAAATATCATCAAAAAGAGCTAAAAGAAGCAATGAGCCATATAGAAAAACTGCCCGAATATATCTACAACGTCCAAACAAACAGATATCTGGAAGAATTGTGGAAGGTATTGACTCTTGCAAACCAATCGATAACGATTTACGAGCCTTGGAAACTTATGAAAGAGGGCAAAAATGAAGAGGCTATGGCTTTGGTAGCTCTGATTGCGAATCTGCTTGCAAAAACCGCTATTATGCTATCTCCCGCTATGCCGAAAGTGGCAAACAAAATAGCCGATGCTCTAAATTTCAAAATAGACACCCAAAGCTACAAAAAGCTGATAGTAAACGAAGAGCTTTTAGACAGTTTCAAAATCAAAAAAATTCCTCCTCTCTTTACAAAAGTGGAAAAAGAGCTTTTAAAAGAGAAAAAAGTACAAAAAGAGGAGAAAAAAAGCTCCAAAAAAGAGAAAACTCCGGGAATCATAACGATTGATGAATTTTTTAAAGTATCTTTGAAAATCGGCACTATAGTGGAAGCCGAAGATATCGAAAAAAGCGACAGACTGCTTAAACTCAAAGTGAATCTGGGGGAAGAGACCCCAAGACAGATAATAGCGGGAATCAAAGAGTTCTATTCTCCAAACGATCTCATAAACACTCAAGTTTGCGTCGTAGCGAACCTAAAACCCGCCAAAATCATGGGACTTTTAAGTCAAGGAATGATTCTTGCCGCAAAGGATGAAGAGGGATTGTCTCTAATTAGACCAGAAAAAAGAAAGAAAGAGGGCACTCCCGTCAAATAATGACAATAGATAATCTTGTTAGACTGATAGAGGGAGAGCTTCTTACCTCTCCTTCGATCTCCTCCATAAACAATATAGAATTCTCCGCCAAAAAGATCAAACAGGCCGATGCTTTTATCTATACCGGTATAGAGGATCTGAAAGAAGCGATAGATAAAGGAGCCTATGCGGTAATTTTCGATAAAGAGAATATAGAAATAACGGACAAAGAGATAGCTTGGATTAGAGTCAAATCTCTAAAAAGAGCTCTAATTAGAATTCTTCGTTTCTATCTAACCGAAAAATCGATAAAAGTTTTATACGCAAACGAGCTTGTTTTACAAATAATAGAATCAGCAACTACCCAAAAAGAGAATCTGCTATTTATAAAAGATTCCATATATGAAATTTTTCAAAAAGTTCTTCACGCAAAAGAGAATTCGATCATAATCGGAAACGACGAAGATCTTTTAAGAAAGATATACCCAGATTTCAAACCCTTGGAAAAAAAGAGCGCCGTAAATGTTATAAATCAGACTCTTTTCGAAACCACATTCATTCATAACGATAAATTTTTCAAAAATATAAAAATCCCGCCAATTTTCATAAAAGAGCTTGAGACGGCTCTTGATTTTTTCGAAAGCTATCAAATACGATACGACCTTTACAATTTAAATTTCCTACAAAACCATTTCGAACCAGTATTTATAAACTCCCGCTTCATTCAAATGCCTTTTGGCAGTACTCAAAAGGTTTTAATTTTTGAAAAAGATAAAAATCTTCTTGAAAAGGAGATTCTATTTTTACAAAAGGAAGCTAAATGGGCTAACAAAAAAGTATTCGTACCGGATAATCTCAATTTGAGAATCTCTAACACAGATATACATAAATTTAAAGATTTCAAAAATATAAAGTTGATAAAAAATTTTCATTTAGGTATTATCTACGGTGAAAAAGAGGAGTTTTTCCATCTTTTGACACCAAAAGAACAAAATAATATTTCACTATTTAAGGAGTTAAATTAATGGACGACCGGTCTGGCTCGACACAAGTTCAAAGTAAATCTATGCAATTCATAGAAAACTATTGGGATCTTATAGGGGGAATTCTCTTAGCCATATTGGCTTTTATCACTCACCAACAGCATAACGTCTATCTAACGGCGCTATTTGCCGCTACCGCAATAGGTTTTTTATCCATCACGGTTTCAGAAATAGCGGAAATTTTAGCTGAAAGACTCGGCGAGCCTTTAGGAAGCTATGTTTTGACGATTACCGCCGTAACGGTAGAGATCGTTTTACTGTTTAACGTACTTCTTGAATCCTCTCACAACCCTTCGGCACTCGATACGGTAAAGGGAGGTATAATCTCGGCGGTAATCGTAGATATGAATGTACTTTTGGGACTTGCCGTATTTGTAGGAGGATTGGCTTTTAGAGAGCAGCAACACAATGAAGACACATCAAGCACATATACCACCATTCTTTACGTATCCGCTTTGGCATTGCTCGTTCCAAGCATTCTAAAAAATACAAACCACACAACGGATATTTTAGAAGAGGTAAGCTTGATAATAGGAGCTTTGCTTTTCGGATTTTATATAGTTATTTTGATTTTCCAAACAAAAACTCACACACACTTTTTCAAAGCCACCGCAAGAAGCAGAATTTTCAGATTCAAAAGACAGCTTGACGAAGAAGAGGAGCATGACGATTATATTTTCGATAAGTTTCCAAATTACGGAAATTTCTTAGTCATCTTCGCTTTGATCTTCGTTATAGGTATTTTAGCCGAACTTTTCGCTCACGACGGTCTTTGGATAGCCAAAGAGCATGGAATCTCCACCGGTA
>JAADDG010000033.1 GCA_013154075.1 Campylobacterota bacterium
TATCGAGTTGTGCCGTTATGGCCGTGGCCGCTATAGCTATGAGCTCTTGGGCGTTAGGGGCCAATATTTCGGCACCTATTATGAAGTTTTCTCTATCCGCGTAGAAAATAACCATTCCATTAGCTGCGTCGTATGAATAAGATAGAGCCAAAGAGCTTAGAGGAAAGAAGCTCTCTTTATACTCCATACCATTTTTATCGAGTATGGTTTTGGTTAGTCCCACTGCGGCGTATTGCAAAGGGAGGGTGTTTATGAATTTGGGAATGTTGTTTAGATTTAGGATCTCTTTTTTGCCTAAGATGTTGTCTATTACGTTTAAAACTTCCGCTCTTGCCGCATGGGCGAGTTGAAGTTTGCCGTTGCAGTCTCCTATGGCGAAATGTCCGCTCAAAGCCGTTTCGAAATACTCATTTGTATCTATTCCTCTATTTACCGAGATTTTATCGGTTTTTATCACTTGGGTGTTTGGATCTCTTCCGGTGGCCACAAGAAGTTTGTCAAACTGAAAAATTCCTTCGTCGGTTGTGATTTTGGCGCTCTTTTCGAAATCCGAAGCTTCCAAAACTGTGGTGTTTTTCATAAGCGTTACGCCTATTTTCTCAAGCTGTTTTTCCATAGCTTTCACTATTTGGGGATGGATTTTGTTGGAGATGGTTTCATGTCTGTAGATTAGAGTCGTCTCTACGTCGTTTGCCGCAAAAAAGGAGGCAAACTCCAATCCTATCGCTCCGCTACCGTAAATGGCTATCTTTTTTGGAAAGTCGCTTAGATGAAAAACTTCGTCGCTTGTTATGATGCTTTGTTTGTTATACTCTATGGCATCGGGAATATGGGGAGAGGATCCCGTACCTATTACGATATATTTCGCTTTGAGAATTTGATCATCTATTTGTACGCTATTTTCATCTATCAGGTAGCCTTTTGCTTCAAAGAGTTCGACTCCCGCGTTTTGACACTGCATAGTGATTGCTTTGGTGGATTTTGAGAGAAGGTTTTCTATCTCTTTTTTCACCTCTTTTAGTTTTATTTTGTCCTTTTTTATTCTAAAGGCCTCATTGTGCAGATAGAGATTTGTTTGGGCAAGGTGCAGAAGATGTTTTGAAGGGATACATCCTCTATGTAGACATGTTCCTCCCAAATTGTTTAAATCTTGTTCTATTAGCGCCGTTTTAAATCCCTTTTTGGCCGCCACTACGGCTCCGGCGTAGTTTAAGCCGCCGCCTATGAAAATGATATCATACATATTTTCCCTCCATAAAGGCTTCCTTTAACTCTTTTACGAATTTTGCCGCTTGTGTTCCGTTTACGATTCTATGATCGAAAGTGAAAACCGCTTTTATTTTATTATCTCTCATCTCTCCCAAAGCCATTATAGCCGAGTCGTTTTGGTTGATAAGAGCGTCAAACGCTTCTATTTGAAACATTCCCAGATTGCTTACTCCGAAAGTGGAGCCTTCCAGATCCTCTTTTGTGAGCTTTTTCGTTTTGATATCCTTTAGCCAATCGTTTATCTCTTGTAGGGATTTTTTTTGGGCGTTTTTCAAAACCGCCATATAAAGGCCGTCCTCTCTATCCACCGCTACGCTTATGTTGGAGTTTGGATAAATTTGCAATGTATCTTCTTTCAAAGAGGCTCTCGTTTTCGGATGGTTTTGCATAACGTTTGCAACTATTTTTAAAATATATGCGGTTAGTTTGAACTCTTTTTTTTCAAATCCTATGCTAAGAGTTTGATAAATATGAAAGGATGGCTTTTTCAAACTCTCGTTTACCGTTTTTATTACAGCTTTTTGATTCGAAGAGAGGGGGAGTATTTGGGGAATATTATTTTTTTGTATAAAATCTTTTATATCTTCTTCGCTATATTTTCGATTTAGATCGAAGCTTTTCGCATCTATTCGATACTCTTTTAAAAGCTTTAGGGCTTTTGGAGTGAAATATCTTTTTAAGACTTCCTCTTTTATATCTTTAAGATGTGCCAGTTTCGGTAGTGTTCCCTCTTTTTGCAATTTTTCTATATCTATGCCTGCTTTTTGTGCCTCTTTTTTCGCCGCCGGAGATGCCGTGCCTTTTGGTTTTATAACGTTTAAAGGTTTAGGTTGGAGGGAAGGAGCGGGCGGGGGTGATATTTTAGTCTCTTTTTTCTCTTCTTTCTCCTTTTGTTGGGGTGAAAGTGTTTTTGGGGGTGTTGAGGAGGCTAAGGGTATGTCGGTTTCTATAATGGCTATCGGTTTTTTTACCTCTATTTCGTCTCCTTCTTTTGCCAAAAGCTTCTCTACGACGCCGTCTTTGAAGGTTTGAACCTCCATTATGGCTTTGTCGCTCTCCACTTCGGCTATTACGTCTCCTTTTTTGACTGAATCTCCCTCTTTTACGTGCCACTTTATAAGTTTTCCTTTATCCATCGTATCGGATAGAACGGGCATTGTTATTTCATATTTCATAGAGAACCCTTTATCGATATTTTTTCTATTTTATTGCTATTTATGTAAAATATTTGTTAAAAAAAATATTTAACTTCGTAGAGGCGTTTTGTCGGTGATTTTGAAGGTTCAATAGAGAGAAAAAACTCTCTATTTTAGAAGATCTTTGCTAAAGATATAGATAGCCGCGTTGTATAGACTTAACAGATAGAGTAAAATTATACTTATCGGAATTAATACTATTACGGCGGAGGCGAAGAAGGCTATCATGGTTAGGAGTGTGGCTATGATAGACCAGATGAAAACGAGCACGAAATACTCTTTGTTAAAGGTTCTTCTCCAAAATTTCGGATTTAGGATCAGAAAGGAATTTTTAAAAGCTTCGTTGAAATTGTTCGAATTCATCACATATCCCATAACGGCCGGAAATACGTAAAAAAGAAAACCTCCTATGAAAGATATGAGCAAAATCGGAATCGAGTAGGAGCTTATGATAGTCATCGTAAGTTGCTCTTCGCTCATGGTTTTCATCTCCTCCACCGATACGGCTCCGCTTCCCATCAGTGCGAACAATACTCCCGTTAAAAAGAAAAATAGAAGGGAGACTATCGCCATTCCCACGAAACCTCCGGCCGCCGTGGAGAAGTGTTTGTTTAGAAAATCGCCTATTTTAGTGGATGCCGCCACTTCCTCTATTTGGCTCTCTTGCTCTATTTCCTCTACGGATTTTGCGAAGTATATTTGTATGGATAGGCTAAAAATTGCATAAGAGATTAGAAAAAATAGTCCCAAAATGGGGATAAACGTAAGCAGACTTATGACAAAAAGTATTGATATAGCGGCAAAGGAGAGAGCGTAGTTGCCTTTGAAAAAACCTATTGAGAGGTTTATGGCCGTTTTGTTTGAGGGTCTTAGCATAAAAAACTCCTTATAAAGTAAATATTTGTTCAATCGATTGAACGGTAGCCATTTAATTTAAATTATTGCATACCATTTATTAAAGCATAGTTATTTATCGGTTTTTTAGGGGGTATTTTTTAATTTCGACTCTTTTGAGACGATTTACTTTAAAGCCGTTTTAAAAGGTAGGTTTTTATAAAAACGGTTTTTGAACTTTTAAAGCGCCCGTTTTTCGAGAAGAGGTCGTATAAAAGAATGAAAGAGGGTTTCTTCTTTATGTAAAAAAGAGGTTTTAAAAGGCTGTTTTTTAAAAAAGTTATAAATTAGATCGGAGATTCAAGGTAAAAATAATTTACTTTATTTAAATAAAATTTACTTTTCTTTAAGCTGAGATTTTATATACTTTAAGTTGCAGATAAGTGGTAGGAGGATTTAAATGAAATTTTTGAGAGTTTTAGCGGTTTTTATATTTATGTTTTTGTATGCGGAAGCTACAACCATTCAAACTCAAAAGGCCGAATATCAAGCCGGTGAGGAGATAGTCGTAAATGTTACCGATATGGCGGGAAACGATGACGATTGGATAGGAATATATCCCGCGGGAGCGAGTAATGATTGGGAGAATGTGGTCTCTTGGGCATGGACTAACGGAATAGTAAACGGAGAGGTTACTTTACCGCCCGTAAATAGTGCGGGAGAGTATGAGGTTAGAGCTTTTTTCAATAACTCTTTCAATACGGAAGCAAGCTACTCTTTTTCGGTCGTAGGAAACATTCCTCCCTCGATTAGTTGCGTAAAGGATGTCTATATCGAAGGAGAGAGGATAGTCGTAAACGTTTCCGGACTTGCGGGAAATGATGACGATTGGATAGGAATCTATCCAAGAGGCGCAAGTAACGATTGGGAAAACGTGGTAGCGTGGAGATATACCGGAGGAGTTAGAGAGGGACAGCTTAGTTTGGATCCGGTTCCGCCCGGTAATTATGATATAAGAGTCTTTTTTAACGACTCTTTCAATCTTGAAGCTCAAGACTCTTTTGCCGTAGAGCCTCAAAATAACGAACCTACCGTTTATGAGGATGCGGAAGACGGAAGTATAGAGAGATGGGCGAGACTTTCCAATAAGGGACATATAAGCAACGTAGCCGGAGGAGCCGACGGAAGTGCGCGAGCCATTATGCTTTGGGGCCCTTTTTGGTATGGAGGTAGATGGGGAGAGATAGATTATAAGCTCTATCTAAATAGCGATCACGATCCTTGGAATAACCATTATCAACATATTTTGGAGTTCGATATCAAAACCAATCACTCTTGGGAGCCCTGTTTTTATTTCGAGCTTCCTTTGATGACTTCCCAAGGAAGGAGAGTTATTTCCTTCGATACATATATCCCTCATACACATCAGCAAGAAAGTAGAAGGGATATGGGCGATTATGTTCAACTTTCTTTCGGAATTTCCGAAGATTATAGAAGGGGACGCGTTTGGAAACATGTAAGACTTGATTTGCAAGAGTATGTAAACAGGTTTGAGCCGGATAATATTATTTTGTCGGTTGATGGATTTGTCTTCAATACGAGGGGAGGAGATTATCTGCTTGACAATATAAGGCTTGTTTCCGAATAGTTTCCCTAATTTCGGAAATTGAAAGGGAAGAAAATATGCAAGAGACCAAAGAGATTCTAACGGCTTATAAAGAGGTTAGAAAAAATGCCGACGTTTCGCACGCCAATACTCTTAGTTATAAAATAGGCGTGCTGCTCTCTTCCGTAAAAAGGAGGGGAGTGGCCGCCACTTTGAAAAAGATTTTTCTCTATCTCTCTTTTTATTTAAGAGGTGTGGATCTCTCTTCGGAAAATTTAACCGATTTGACGAGAGTGGGCGAACATAAGGATAGAGGAACCGCATATCTTCAAAACTCTTATGAAGTGATAGATAGCGTAATCAAAGAGGTCGAAAAACTGGATAAGGATATAAAAAAGGGTGTCTTTATAGATTACGGAAGCGGCAAGGGACTTCCTCTCATCATAGCCCAAAAGCACGGTTTCAAAAAGGTGATCGGAGTTGAGTTCGCAAAAGAGCTTTGCGAAGTCTCTATAGAGAATATGAAAAAAATGAATATAAAAAATTACGAGATTTTAAATATGGACGCCGCGGAGTATGATCCTCCTATCGATACCTCTTTTGTTTTTCTATTCAATCCTTTCGATGAAGTCGTAATGCAAAAAGTAGCGAAAAAGATTACGGCCGATAAAGAGAGATATATTAGAGACGTTTATGTAGTGTACTTGAATCCTACTTGTAATTTTGTCTTCGTAAACGATAAAGAGAACTTTCAATTTATAAAAAGTCTTATTTTTGAGACGGGAGAGGTTTGCAATATCTTCAAAGTAAAAAGATCTTAATTTTATCTTTTCCTCTTTCTTCTTTCTTTAAAAGATAATGTATTATTAAAAACTCTGAAGAGATGAAAAATAATATCATAAGTAACAATAATAACTAATTTCTTCCGATCTATTACAAAAATTAAAAAAAAATCCATAAAAATTTGTTACAATGCTTATTTGAAAAACAATAATAATATATTAGGAGTTGTTATGGATAAAGATCTGAAAAAGTTTGAAGAGAAGTTGGAAAAGATAACTTATGAAAGCGGGCTTTCTCGTAGAGAGGCTTTGAAACTGATGGGACTTAGCTCTGCGGCTTTGATGGGAGCGGGGAGTATAGGAGCCATTGAAGCTAAAGCCGAAAGCGATAAGAAAGCCACGATAGTTATAGTGGGAGGAGGAGCCGGAGGTATAATGGCTGCCGCAAGACTTAGAAGAGCGGCAAGTAATGCGAAGATTATTTTGATAGCTCCAAATGAAATTCATCTTTATCAACCGGGACAAGTATTTATGGCAGCGGGACTTTATACGGAGGATGATATAAAAAAGTCTAATGCTGATTTAGTTCCGGAAGGTGTTAAATGGATTAAAGATGAAGTAAAAGTTTTTGATCCTGATAATAACATAGTAGAAACGTCTAAAAATGGAAAGATAAAATATGATTTTTTAGTCGTAGCTACAGGACTTCAATATGATTATGAAAAAATTGAAGGATTGACTGTAGATATGATAGGTCAAAAAGGAATTTCTAGCGTTTATTTAAATGATCCTGTTAAAGGTACCGCTAAAGGAGGAGTAATTACTTGGGAATGGTTTAAACAAATTAGAGCAGCTGCGGAGAAAGCGGATCCTGATAATCCCATAGAAGTTATTTGTACTCAGCCTAGTACTCCTATTAAGTGTGGTGGAGCTCCTCAAAAAATTTTGTATTTAAGTGATGATATGCTTAGAGGCAATAGTCCTCTTGGAGGAAAAGATATTCATGACAATGCAAGATTTACATTTGCTAAAAAAGGTAAAAAACTTTTTGGTATAAAATCTTATAATCAGACTCTTTTAAAATTAACTGTTGATTATGGAAATATTTATGATGCTTTCGGTCATGATTTAGTAGCTATAGATGCTGATAAAAAACTTGCTACTTTTGACTACCACTATCTCGAAAAGGGAGAGTGGGATGAGGATTTGGAAGAGTTTGAAGTAATTCCTATGATAAAAAAAGTTCAAATGAAATACGATTTTATTCATATTGTTCCGCCTATGAAAGGAGTAGATGCTGTTGCTAATTCTCCTATAGGTTGGCAAAAAGGATCTGCTAAAGGTTGGATGGCTGCGGATAGACATACTTTGCAACATATTAAATATAAAAACGTTTTTGGAATAGGAGATATTTTAGGAATACCTTTAGGTAAAACAGGAGGAAGTGCAAGGCACCATGGTCCTATACTTCAAGAGAATCTTATAGCTGTAATGGAAGGCAAAGAGCCTAAGGCCAAATTTGACGGATATACTGTTTGTCCTTTGAAAACACAATATGGAAAAATTATGCTTGCCGAGTTTAATTATGACGGTCCAGCTCCTTCATTTCCTCTTGATCCTTCACAGCCTAGATGGATTTGGTGGGTGTTTGATCTTTATATGTTAAAACCGATGTATTGGAATTTAATGATGAGAGGACTTATGTAATTAAAATTTCACAATTGCTACACAATTAATAGGTAATATTAAGAAATACTTTAAAAAAGGAGAAAAAATAAATGAAAAAGTATATTAGTATGGCATTTTGTATCTTTATAATAGGAATGGTTAATTCATATGCTGCCGATTTGTCAAATGCGCAAATCTATGGTAAATATTGCAAAAAGTGTCATGGTATTAATGGAGAGGGTAATCCTGCTAAGAAGGGACCGGCTCTTAATGATAAAAGTATTAATGAGCTTTTTGATGAAATGATGAATTTACAGGAAAAAGGATTTGAATCTACTAAGCATGAAGCTATGCAACATAATCTCAAAGTTTTAGAGCAAAAAAAGGGTATTAAAATAGATCCTGATTCAATGGCAAAATATATTTACTATTCTTTTAATCCGGAAGCAAAAAAATCTAATAAGTCAAAGTAAAATCGATTATTTTTTCCATAGCAAGTATTTCTGTACTTGCTATGGTAGTTTTTAAATTTATTTAATATTTAAATACTTTTCTGAATTTTTTAATTTTATCCTAAAATCTAACTAAGCTCCCCTATAGTGTTACTTTTCTACATCTATCATTTAAAAAAGTTTTTTTAACCTTAAAAGAGGTGAAGAATTTTCTAAGCTTATTCGTACTAAAATAGTCCATATCGAATTATAATTAGTTATTATAATAAAGATAATTTTTGTCTTATTTTAATGAAGGAGGAGAAATGGCTATCGAAATTTCGAGAAGGCGCTTTCTTCAAGGAAGCGTAGCTATGACCGTAGTGGGTGCTATGGCAGTAAGCCCCAGTAGTTTGATTTCATCGGAAGAGAAAGAAGGAGAGTTGTCCATAACTACGAAAACTGGAACCGGGAAGGCAAAACTTGTTCCTACTCTTTGTGAAATGTGTGTTAACAAATGTGCTGCTATAGCTAGAGTTGAGAATGGGATAGTTACTAAGTTGGATCCAAATCCATTATTTCCTAAATCTAGGAATATGCTTTGTCCAAGAGGTAATGCTGGAATTCAAGCTCTTTATGATCCGGATCGTTTGAAGTATCCTCTAATAAGAATAGGAGAAAAAGGGGAAGGTAAGTTTAAGAGAGTGACATGGGATGAAGCTTACGAGGCTATTTTAAACGGTACGGATAAATTTAAAGGTTTAAAACAAATTTTAGACGAAGAAAAAGATAATAGATCTACTGTCGCTTTTTGTGCTGGGGAAGGAATGGCAGAGCATACTTTTAAAATATTTTATCAGGCTTTTGGTTCTGCGAATTGGTTAAATCATGCTTCTTTGTGTTTAAGGACAGTAGTTTCAGGTTTTGGTGTTACTTTAGGAGCTTATCCTCAAGCAGATTTGGAAAATGCAGAATATATTATAATGGCGGGAGCAAACAGAGCTGAGGCTATTGTGACTCCTGATACTATGGATTTTTTTAAAAGGACTAAAGGTAGAGGAGCTAAATTAATTTGTATAGATCCTAGATTTACAAATACGGCAGCAAAAGCGGATAAATGGCTTCCTATAAAACCTGGAACAGATTTGGCTTTTGTATTAGCTATGACTTATGTCGTATTGACTGAAGAGTTGTATAATAAAGAATATGTTGATAAATATTTTAATGATTTTGATAAATATAGGGATCATATTATAAATAATAAATATACTCCTCAGTGGGCCGAAAAGATTACTGGTATTTCTGCTAAAGATATCATTGAAATAGCTAGAGATTTCATGAAACATGCTCCTAAATCGGTATACTATCCGGGAAGAAGAAGTACTTTTGCCAAAAATGATTTTCAATTAAGAAGAGCGATGGCTATTTTTCAAGCTCTTAGTGGGGGGATAGATACGAAAGGTGGTTTGATTTTCGGTAAGAAACTTCCTTTAAAAGGGCATGAAACTATTATGCCTATGTATGCTCAAGCTCAAGGTGTAGATGTGGCTAGAAAAAAAGAAGGTCATGGATATTCCGACTGTGCAGTAGTTTCGGGAGGAGGTTCTTGGATCTCTTTTAGAAACAGGATACTTGATAAGACTGCTCCTTATCCTGTAAGAGGTCTTTTTATTTACAAGCATAATCCTATAATGAATATGCCAAATAGAGCGAAAACCGAAAAGTTTTTAAAAGGTTTAGATCTTGTAGTGGCTATTGATACAATGCCAAGCGATACTGTGATGTTTGCTGATGTTGTTTTGCCTGAATGTACTTATCTTGAAAGAACAGATCCAGTTAAAACATTTGGAGGTGCAGAGCCAGCGATCGCTCAAAGAAATAAAGTTATAGATCCTATGTATGAAACCAAGCCTGTTATAGAGATTTTAAGAGGTTTAACTAAAAAGATTTCTAAACCTCTC
>JAADDG010000098.1 GCA_013154075.1 Campylobacterota bacterium
CTCTCCGTTTTTGACGAGTATCGGATCTTCCCATCTTAAATAGCTTCGTGTCTCGGTAACTTGGCCGTCTATTAGAAAGTCTTTCAAATTTTCTCTTTTTGCGGCGTCTGTGCCGTGGATATCGTGAGCATGTGCGGCGGCGAGCCAATCTACATGTTTTTTGCCTTTGCTATAGTCCACTTTTACATGGCATCCGAAACATTGAGGCGCCCAAGTATCGTGGCAAGTGTAACACTCCATTTTATCTATGTGAGAAGATATTTGATCCATAGCCACCAAAGCTTCTTGGGATAATTTTTTCTCTTCTTTTAATTTTTTTAGGGGCTTTAATCTCAAATCTTTACCGCTTGCTAAATGTAGGATAATTTCATTTCCATCTTTTACGGCGTTTGTTATCGGATTTCCTCTTGCGGAGAGCAGATAGCCGTCTTTGGGATCATAAACGGTACCTTTTTTGAGATATTCCGGTAGGGTTTTCGTTACGCCTCTTTCTTTTTTTGAGATCTCTCTTCCAAATTCGTCTCCATATCCGAGAGGAAGCTCCCAAGGATACTTTTTGGTAGTGCCGTGGCAGTCTTGGCACTCTATCTCTACGGGAGCCAAGGTGCTTCCCGCTATCTTACCGTCTCCGTGCATATCTATGGAGGTGTGGCAATCTTGACAAAGCATACCTTTTTTATAATGGACGTCCTCTTTCATATGAAGATAGTGTTTTGTGTGGAGTTTCGGCTGAGCTTTGCCGTTTTCGTCGAAAGTGGGATTATATGCAGTCTCCATCAATCCTTGATAGCTTACGCCTATTCTTTTGCCTCTGTTGTGGCAGGTAGTGCAGGTCTCTACGGGAATACCGCTATATTCGATATTGTGGATTTTTACTTTGGCTTCTCTTGTGGATTGGATTTGGTGAGTTAGAAGATGTCCCGGTTTATTTTTGGGGATAGTGGGATCTTTTCCTTCATAAAAGCCGTCGTTTGAGTAGGGAATGTGACAGCTGCTGCAACCCATACCTCTGAAATCTCCTCTTCTGCTTCTGCCTTTGCTTGCGGTGTGGCATCTTAGACACTCTTGGCGAAGGTATGTGATAGCGGCGAGTTTCGGATTTTTCTCCACTTCATCGGCTGTTGGGGCTTTTGGAAGTTCAACGGTCTTTTTGACATAGACTTGAGGCTCTTTTTCTTCTATCGTTTTCATATAGTTTTGATATGTTTTGCTTCCTAAACGTTTATGAAGATTTGAAAGATTGTAGTTTGCGTATTTATGTTCTCTAATCCCCCATCCAAATCCCCATAAGGCTCCCTGTATTTTTCCCTGCTCGGTATTCATTAGATTGTTCATTTGAGTTGAAACCTGCTCTTTATGGCACATTCCGCAGGTATTTTTATTTATCCAAGCGCTTCCGGGATCCGGGTAGAACTCTTTTGGTCCCTCATTTTCCAAAAAAGCTTTTATAGATCCTTTGTGAGCCTCCTCTTTTGTAGAGGCTTTCGGATCTCCTCCGTGGCAGACTATACAGCTGTTATCCGGATATCCCGCTTCTTTGGCCTTTTTTGCTATGGCTTTTGCCATGGGGCTTTTGGGATCTCTTATATCTTCTATTCCTTTGTGGCACTCAAGACAGTTGTTCGCAAAAGCCAAAACACCTATCAAAAGGGCTGTTATCATGCGTATCATAATGGAAGCCTTTTATTTATTTTTCTTATAATACAACATTTTTGTTAAAGAAAAATTTATAGAAAAGGTTAGTTAAAATTTTTATTTCTCGAAACGATATATAAACAAGCACTCTTAAAAGGATTTTTTATGAGAAGAAAACTTCTGCTTCTTTTTGCTTTTTTGATGACGGATTTGGCTCTTTTTGCAAACGGGAATAAAAATTTTATGTTCAAGAAAGAGAGTGAGATAAACAGACTCGTTCAGATGGCGATTGCCAATGAAAATAAAAAAGGGCATATGCTTTATATGATAGGTAAAGAGAGAGCTTTGACCCAAAAGATGGCAAAAGAGGCGCTTTTGATAGCTTTGGGTGTGGATGTGGAGAAAAATAGAGAGTATCTTAAAGAAAGTGCTAATTTATACGAAAGAATTTTAAACGCCGTTTTGAAAGGGGATAGAGAGCTTAAAATAAACGCTTCCAAAAACAAAGAGATAATATCTTTTACTAAAAAACTTCAAAAAGAGTGGAAGAAATTCAAATCCCATCTAAAGCCTTTTTATGAAAAAAATAGCGTTAAAAAAGAGGATCTTTTATATATAGTGAACAAAAATGAAGATCTTTTAAGAGATACCAATAGACTCTTTTTGATGTACAAAAAAGAGGATAATTTTGACAATAAACTTACCGATTCGATGATGAACGCTTTGGATTTTGCGGGAAGAGAGAGTATGCTCTCTCAAAAGATAGTAAAAGAGAAACTTCTCGTTTTGGCGGGGATAGATAAAGAGAGAAATATAGTAAAGCTTAGAGGAAGTTTTTTGCTTTTCGATAAGGCTTTGAGAGGACTTTTGGACGGAAATGAAAAGAGGGGTATTTCACCCGCTGCGGTTTCTCATATAAGGGCCGAGCTTTTGGAGATGAAATCTATTTGGGATAGTATGATTCCGGTGATTTTCAAAACCGAGCTAAATCGAGAAGATCTAAAAAAGCTCGTTACTTTGAATCTTCCTCTTTTGGATAAATCCAATAAAGTGGTTAGAATGTATGAAGATTTGGCCGATCTCTATTAAGGATTAGTTATGAAGAAAACGGTATTTTTTATTTTTACGGTGGCTTTGTTTGCGGGGAATTATAAAATAGACAGCGAATCGAAGTTGATAGTGGATAAGGGTTTGGAGGATGTGAAGGAAAATTGCGTGGTGTGTCATACCGGAAGATTTATAGTAAAAAACGGCGGTGATAAGAAGTTTTGGGAGACCAAGATCAGAGTGATGCAGAAGGCTTTCGGGCTTTGGGATCTCGATAAAAGGACTCATGATTCTATCGTAAACTATTTGGCTAAAAATTATCATAAAGATTGGAAAAAAGGGAGAGATTCTCTCTCGAAGGATCTTTCGACTCCTAAGTTAAATCTCAAGTAATAGAAAGTGTGCTAAAATTATCCCCAAACAAAAAATTAGGGGATATAATGAAAAAAGGCTTTTTAATTATTTTTATTTTTCTCTTTTCCACTTTAGCCTTTTCGTGGGAAGGAGCAGGCGATATTTTGAAGCCCGATGAGGCTTTCAAAGTGGAGGCCGAACTTCAAAAGGATGCGATAAAGACCAAGATAGATCTCGGCGATCAGATCTATATCTACGATAAAGAGCTTCATTATAAAATAACTTCTCCAAAACAGATAGATATAACCAAAGATTTGAAACTGCCTAAACCTGAAAAATTTCACGGCTTTATAGTGCATAGAAAAAGTATAGATGTGGATATTCCTCTCTCTTTGATAAAGGAGAAAGTGGGGGATGCCAATAAGGTAATGATAGAGATAGATTATCAAGGATGCTCAGAAAAAGGGCTTTGTTATGCGCCTTTGAAAAAGAGCTTTACTTTCGATATAAGCAAGGCTTTAGCTAAATCTTCGGTTGAGGAGAATCAAAAGCAAGAGCTTCCCAAACCTTCTTCCATAAAGACGGTAGAGAAACCGAAAGCCTTGCAAGAGAGTTTGGCGAATGAAAATTTGAATACAAACGGTGCGAACGAGCAGGATAAGATAGCTCAGATTCTAAAAGGCGGCAATATTTGGCTGATTTTGACGACTTTTTTCGGATTCGGGCTTCTTTTGTCTCTAACTCCCTGTATCTTTCCTATGATTCCGATTCTATCGAGTATTATCGTCTCTCAATCAAAAGAGAGTATGAATGCCAAAAAAGGCTTTTTTCTATCGCTTATCTATGTGCTTTCGATGGCTCTTGCCTATACGATAGCGGGAGTGTTGGCGGCGCTTTTTGGAAGCAATCTGCAAGCGGCTATGCAAAATCCTTGGGTTGTGGTTATTTTTAGTCTCGTGTTTGTCGCTTTGGCTTTTTCGATGTTCGGATTTTATGAGATTTCACTGCCGGCTTCATGGCAGTCCAAACTTAGCAAAAAATCGGCGGAAGCTCAAGAATATGGGATAGCCGGTATCGCTATCATGGGATTTTTATCCGCTTTGATAGTGGGGCCTTGCGTAGCGCCTCCGCTTGCCGGAGCTTTGATCTATATAGGGCAGACCGGAAATGTGTTTTTGGGCGGAGCCGCTTTGTTTGTAATGAGTCTTGGTATGGGAGTACCGCTTCTTTTGATAGGAATAGGAGCCGGCAAGTATATGCCGAAACCTGGTGTTTGGATGACGAGAGTCTCTTATGTGTTCGGCGTAGTGATGCTTGGAGTGGCTATTTGGATGCTCGATAAGATTTTGCCTTCTCAGGTGACACTCCTTCTTTGGGGACTCCTATTCTTGGGAAGTGCCGTTTATATGGGAGCTTTTGATAGATTGGAGGAAGGAGTTAGCGGCTGGAGGAAGCTTGTAAAGACAATAGCCATATTTTTCGCTATTTACGCTACTTTGCTAATAATCGGAGCTTTCAGTAAAGCTACCAATCCTCTCGTTCCTTTGGAGAGTTTCATAGCCAAAGGAGAGTCTGCCTCTTTGGCCTCTTCTTCGGTAAAAAATGAGCTTAGTTTCAAAAAGATTTCATCTTTGAGCGAGCTTGAAGAGGCGGTAAAGAGTGCCAAAAAACCCGTAATGATAGATTTTAGCGCTAAATGGTGTACTTCTTGCAAAGAGTTTGATGAGATAACTTTCAAAGATCCGAGAGTGATTGAGGCTTTGAGAGGGTTTGAGCTTTATAGAGTGGATGTTACCAAAAATAGCGACGAAGATAAAAAACTTCTAAAGAGATTCGGACTTTTCGGCCCTCCGGGGATAGTCTTTTTCAAAGAGGGAAGAGAGCTTAAGGATTTGGAGGTTGTTGGATTTAAAGAGCCGGACGAGTTTTTAAAATATCTAAAAAAGGTTGAAGAGAGCTAAACGATGGTAATAAAAAACGCCGTTATTTTCGAAAATGGAGAAGAAAAAAGGGTAGATGTAAAGATAATTGACGGGAAAATCGAGGAGATATCTCCTAAAATTACGACTTTGGGAGATGAGTTTATTGATGCCGAGGGGCTTTATCTCTTTCCTTCGATTGTGGATCTAAACGTTCGCCTTTACAACGATAAACTAAACAGAAAAAACTTGGATAGACTTTTTGAAAACGCTTTGAAGGGCGGAATAGGGACGTTCGTGCTTATGCCCGATTTCTCTCCGAAGATAGATAACGAAACTATTTTGGAGTTTTTAAACGCGAGGATCTCCGAGGAGAGCAAGATTAGAACCTTTCTCTCCATAGCCGCAAGCAGAGACGGAGAGAGGCTTAATAACATCTCCACGCTTTTAAAATACGGATCGGACGTGCTTTTTGAAAACTCCAGCGCAAACGGCAATATAATAAGAAGAGCGATGCAGTATGCGAAGATGAAAGAGATTCCTTTTATGATTTTTTGCAACAATCCCGATCTAAATGACAGCGGCGTTATGAACGAGTCCGAAGTATCTTTCAAACTCGGCCTTGCCGGAATCTCCAAAATAAGCGAGATCAGCGAAGCCGCTAAGATTGCCGAAATGGCGGTGTATTACGGGATAAAGCTCATTTTTCAGTCTCTCTCTACGGCAAGATCCATAGAGATAGCAAACGACGCAAAAAGCAGAAATGAGAAGATTTTTTGCGAAGTTTCCATTCATCATTTGGTCAAAAACGACTCATCTTGCGAGGGATTCAATACCGCAGCTAAACTCATGCCTCCTTTAAGAGACGAAGAGGAGAGAGAGAAGCTTTTGGAAGCTTTGATGGATGATAAGATAGATGTTTTGACGGCTTTGCACTCTCCTAAATCGGTTCTTTATAAAGATGTGGCTTTTGCAGACGCAAAATACGGAATAGATTCGATAAGAGACTTTCTGCCGCTTTGTTATACCTATCTTGTTAGAGAGAATATTATAGATTTTGAAAAGCTTTTTGAAAAGATCAGCCTAAATCCATCAAAAATATTGAACCTAAAAGATAGAGGAGCCGTCAAAGAGGGATATAGAGCCGATTTGATACTTTTCAATCCTTCTTACAAAGAGATAAAAGAGGATAAAACCTCTCTTTACTATAAAGATACGATCTACGGAAAGGTAGAAAAAGTGATCGTAAACGGAGAAATTCTATAAAAAGTTTAAATTCTTACAAGAGGCTCGGCGATAGGGAGTCTCTTTTTGTCTCTCTTTTTCAAAACCGCTTTATCGGAGATGACGGAGCCGTAATAGGAGATCTTGTCTATACGAAAGATCTCTTTTTTGAAGATATCCACTTCAAAAGAGAGTGGATGAGTTTGGAGCGGATAGTTAGAAAAAGTATGCTTGTAAATATTTCCGATGCCGTTGCTATGAATGCGAGGGTGAAATACGCTTTGATAGGTATAGAGATTCCAAAGAGGTTTTCAAATAGAGAGCTTAGAGAGATTTGGAGAGCTTTTAGCGATATCTCTAAAGAGTGGGGATTTGAAATAATAGGCGGAGATACGGTGGCTAAAGATAAGCTAAATATCAGTATCACTTTGATATCCGAAACTAAAAAACCTCTCTTTCGAAGCGGAGCCAAAGAGGGGGATATTGCGGCTTTTACGGGAGATTTGGGGAGTGTGGGGAGAGATTTGAAAAGGGCGTTGAGAGGTGTGAAGCTATCTTATAGATCCAAGTTCGTAACTCCTGTTTTAAAGAGCGATTTTTTATATAAAGTGGCTCCTTTTATAAATGCGGCTACCGATATTTCGGACTCTCTTAGTAAAGATCTTTCAAGAATCTCTCTTTTAAGCGGGGTTGGATTTGAGTTTTTTAAAAAGTTTGACAAAGCTACTCTCTGCAGCGGAGAGGAGTATGAGATACTTTTTACTTTCCCAAAGAGAAATTTAAAACGTATTTTAAATATCGCAAAGCAGACGCGTACGAAAGTCACACCTTTTGCTATCGCTAAGAGAGGCTTTTATAAAAATATCTGCAAAGCGCACCATTTTTAATTAAAGGATATATTTTGGATAGGCTTTTTGCATATTCCCATTCGCCGATAAATGTCTACTTTAGTAAAAATTCGAAAGATTTCGTGGTTAGTGAAATTCCTCTTTATGAGTTTTCCGGCAAAGGAGAGCATCTGGTTTTAAAAGTGAGAAAAAAGGATCTTACTACTTGGCAGATGCTAAAAGCCATAAGCGAGCAAAGCGGCGTGAAAGTAAAAGAGATAGGATATGCCGGTTTGAAGGATAAGGCCGGAATGACTATTCAATATATCTCTTTGCCTAAGAAATTTGAAAAAGAGATCGAAAAGTTCAAGCATGAAAAGATAAAGATTTTAGAAAAAACCTATCACGACAATAAGATCAAAGTAGGCCATCTGAAAGGAAACAGATTTTTTATAAGGTTGAAGAAAGTCTCAAAAGTGGATGCCGAGAAGCTCAAAAACGTATTGGCTTTGATAGAGAGGGAAGGGTTTCCTAATTATTTTGGGTATCAGAGGTTCGGTAACGATAAGGAAAACTTTTTGATAGGACTAGAGATTTTGGAGGGGAAGAGGAAAGAGAGAAACAAAAAGATGAGAAATTTTTTCATAAGCGCCTATCAAAGCCATCTTTTTAATCTTTGGCTTAGCAGAAGAGTGGAAATAAATAGATTTTTCGCCTCTTTTGACGTAAAGGAGCTGAGCGATGTTTTCGATTTTCCGAAAGATTTGATAAAAAATATCAAAAAAGAGCCATCTTTTTGCAAACTTTTGCCGGGAGATATCCTCCATCACTACCCCTACGGCAGGATTTTTGTGTGTAACGATTTGGATGAAGAGGCTAAAAGATTTGCAAACAAGGATATAACCTTAACCGGAATGATACCGGGTAAAAAGGCCGCAAAAGCCGACGGAATAGCCGGAGAGATAGAGAAGAATTTTTTTGAAGAGTGTGAGGAGTATCTTGATAAAATGCGGGGATCAAGGCGTTTTGCATGGGTGTGGCCCGCAAATGTCGATAGCGTGTATAAAGAGGAGAATGCCTGGTTTGAGATGAATTTCGATCTGCCGAAGGGCTCTTATGCCACGGTATTATTAGAAGAGTTGACACATTTGAAAAATTAAGGTATATTAAAAGTATCCATTCAAGAGGCACGGCGGGCGATTGCTTGGGATACCAAGAGGAAAGTCCGGGCTGCAATGAGACAGGGTTCCGTCTAACGGACGGCCGGCGAAAGCCGAGGGCAAGTGCAACAGAAAGCAGACCGCCTATCTTTGTGATAGGTAAGGGTGAAACGGTGGTGTAAGAGACCACCAGCGCCTTTGGTAACAAAGGCGGCTGGGTAAACCCAACCCGCAGCAAGAAGAGTATGGTTAAAGTCTCATATTTTTAAACTCTTCGCTAAAGCTCTATCGTGAGATAGAGATTAGATGAATAATCGCCTAAACAGAACCCGGCTTATAGCCGTGCCTCGATCTCCTTCTTTTTAAGCTCTTTGTAGAATTTCTCCATAACGGGCGTTTTGATCCGTAAAATTTTAGCTTCTTTTACGATATATCCGCAGAGTGATTCAAGCTCGGTTTTTTTGCCTTTTTCGAAATCTATTTGCATGGAAGTTTTCGATTCGTATGGAATATTTTGGGCTTGTTTTAGAACGCTTTGGATGTTTGTCTCGTCTAAAGGGATCTCTTTTTTGTTGGCGACGGCCACTATCTCTTTTAGAAGTTCTATTAGTTCCTCTTTTTTGTTCTCTACGATCCATCCCATAGGTTTTTGGTAGTATGATGTCATAACGGCAAAAGATGAAATGAATAGAAATTTTCTCCATGTTTCAAACACTATTTTATCGGTTAGTTTGTTTTTGAGGTTGGCTTTATCAAATAGCTCTTTTAGGAAAGTCAGATTTTCTTTTGGTAGAAATCTGCTTCCGAAAATCAGATAAAAAGTATTTCCATATTTTTTTATAACGCCCGGCTCTTTTATATTTGATAGAATATATACGCAAGCATTTAAAATATTGCTGTTTGGATAGAGCTCTTTTAGAGTTAGATCATGATCTACGCCGTTTAGAATTGGCAAAAGATAAGAGTTTTCATCTATATTGTTTTGCAGGTTTTTTGCGGCTTCTTTTAAGTCATAGGATTTCGTACAAAATATTACGAGATCGAAAATTCCGAGATTTTTGGGATCTTGGGTGATGAATGAAGGTCTGATCGTAAACTCTTCGTTTTCGTCTATCACTTTCAGACCGTTTTTTTCTATAGCTTTTAGATGTTCTCCTCTTGCGATAAATCCTATCTCGTGATCGCTGTTTTTTAATAATTTGGCTCCTATATAGCCTCCCACTCCTCCCGCTCCTACTATCGCTATTTTCATTGTTTTCTCCGAAATTTAAATTTTTGTTTGAAAGGATTATACATTAATAAGTTTATAATAAAATTCGCTCTATAATTTTCTAAAATTTTTATTAGAAAGGGCTTTTAATGTTTAGAGTAAAGTATAAATTATATTTGATTTTATTTTTCATTCCTTGGATTTTAGTGGCTGAGGGATTGAAAATAGATAAAATTGCTTCTTTAAAAGATTCTTATTATAAAGTGGCAGTTAAAAATTCTTTTATTTATGCGGCAAAAGAGGAAGGAATAGAGATATTTGATGCTACTGACTTAAACAGTATAGTGAAAAAA
>JAADDG010000214.1 GCA_013154075.1 Campylobacterota bacterium
CTCTTTGGGATCTATTTGAGAGATTTTTTGAATCTCGAAAGCGGCAAACTCTTTTAGCTCCAGTACTCTCTTCTCTTCCTCTTCTATCTCTTGAAGCTTTTTAAAAACACTCTGATACTCTTTGAAATTCCTTTTAAAGCCTGCCAAAAGATTTTCGTAATTTTCATCTTTTTTTAAAACAAGTCTATCTATGAGTCTCAAAAGATTGTCGCTCTCAAGCTCTTTTGCTTCTCTTAGGGAGAGATACTTTATAAAGCTTTCCGAAATTTCTCTTACTATTTTTTTGGATACGCTTTGATTATTTATAAAATATCTTACTTTCTGCTCCTTGATGCACTTAAAGATATTCGGCTCATCCTCTTCTATCAAAAAGCGATCCAAGTACAAAGGAGAATCTATAACGGCCTCGCTAAAAGAGGCTTTGGCCTCTTTGAAGCCGAAAAGAGCTAAAATAGCCTCGAAAAGTATCGATTTTCCGGCTCCACTCGCTCCCGTAAAAACGATAAAATTCTTATCGAATCTAAGATCGGCCTCTTTGAAAGATAGATGATTTTTCAGATAAAATCTCTCTACCACGAATCCCCCCAATGCAATTTTGTTTTCAGTACGTCAAAATAGTTTCTTTGAATTCTATGAATCATCAAAGCGCCTCTATCCGCTATCTTGATCTTTACATTCTCAAAATCTTTCATCTGATAGATATCCTGCCCGTCCACTACCACTATCACGTCATCATCGCTCTTAAACTCGATCTCGAAATCCACAGGCAAAACAAGAGGTCTTTGAGTAAGGGAATGAGGACAGATGGGAGTTAGGATGATAGCCTCCGTCAAAGGAAAAACCACGGGCCCGCCCGCCGATAGATTATAAGCCGTAGATCCGGTGGGAGTGGAGACTATAAGGCCGTCTCCGTAGTAGCTGTTTAGATGTTTTCGCTCCATATAAGCGCTCTCGCTTGATACGAAAGCGTGAACGTTTACCATCCCTTCCATACTCTTTCTGGAAAAAACGATATCGTTAAAGGCGATTATTCCCTTTAGCTCCCCATCCTTCTTCATTTTCATATCTATAACCATTCTAACATCTATTCTATATTCGCCCTCAAAAATCTTATCTATAAAACTCTCCATCTCATCCAAAGTAACATCCGCCAAAAAGCCGAGATTCCCGGCATTTATACCCAAAACCGGTTTGCCGTAGGGAAAACTTCTTCTGCTTAGAGATATAAGCGTACCGTCCCCTCCTATGGAGATCAAAAAATCGCTTCTTTTGCACATCTCTTCAAAGTCCACTCCCTCGACTCCCAAAATCTCGGCACTCTTTTTCTCTACCAAAAGAGTGACTCCATACTCAGAAAGCTTCTTTTTGAGTCTCTCGTAATAGGGCTTTAGGCTTGGAGAATTTGGTCTTACGCTAAGGCCGACGATCTCTATCTTTGATAATTTTTTATTATAGTTTTTTAAATACATAACTAAATTGTACTATATTTTTATTAAAGATAAGTTACGGGACAAAAAGGCTATTTGCAAGAGGATTGGGAGTTTTTTTTCTTCTTTTTCTTTTTAAATTCGTTGGGTCTGGCAAAAGAGAGCAGATCTTCGGTAGTCTTTATCTCGGGCGGAAGATATTTGATTGACTCTTCGAAAATCCTAAGAGCGCTTACGGCGTCGGCCAAAGCTCTATGGTGATTGGAGCTGTCTATTTTTAGCTGATCGGTTAGATAAGCAAGACCGTATCTATCGGCTTTGATCGTCTTTTTGGCAAGATCGATAGTACAAAGCTTTCTATTTAAAAGTTTCCCGTAACCGAGTCTCTCTAAAGAGTTCGAGATAAAATTGAAATCGAAATTGACATTATGAGCTACAAAAACGCTATCTCCCAAAAACTCCTTAAATTTGACCAAAACGTTTCTTAAAGAGGAGGCGTCTTTGAGATCGTCGGTGGTTATATTGGTTATTTTGGTGATATATTCGGGAATGAAATCGCATCTAACCAAAGATTCGAATCTCCCTATCTCCTTGCCGTTTTTATACTTTACCGCTCCTATTTCGATAATTTGATGTTTATTCGGGCTGCTGCCGTTTGTCTCGATATCTACGAAACAGAAAGTTTGATCTTTATAGGGAGTGGTCAAAGTCTTTAGATACACCTTATCTCCGTCCTCTTTCAAAGGAAGCCCGTAAGCTTGCAGACAATCCAAACCGATCTCGCTATCGACAACTTCGCTATTTGAGATTATCTCTTCGAAATTCTCTTTCGAAATCTTCTCTTTCGAGAGTTTTCTTATAAGATTTTCAATATGTTCCATTCTTTACCGCTTTTATAAACTCATAAACCTTTTTGAAATCTTTTTTGCCCTTTCTCTCTTCCACTCCACTGCTAACGTCCACTCCGTAAAATCCAAGATCCAACACTTCCGTAACATTTTTGGGAGTCAAACCGCCGGCTAAAATAATTTTGGAATTGTCTCTATTCTCAAACCAGGAGATATCGAGCCTTTTGCCCTCTCCTCCGTAACTTTCCACAAAAGCGTCCACTATTCTATACTCGTTTGCAAAAAGATCCAAATCCTCTTCTTTTTTGGCTCTAACCACTTTGATATGTTTTACTTCAAGCTCTCTATAAAACTCCTCGTCAGCCTCGAAATGGATCTGAGCCAAAGAGATGGAGGCTTCTTTGCAAACGCTATTTACGAAAGAGGCACTCTGATTGACAAAGAGCCCCACCCTCTCCACAAACGGCGGAAGAGCATCGCAAATCTCAAAAGCCTCTTTAGGCGTAATATATCTTGGAGATTTTTCATAAAAGACAAATCCCAAAGCATCCGCCCCCGCCTCCACACAAAAAAGAGCGTCATCTATATTGGTAATCCCGCAGATCTTTACTCTCATCAAACCTTCAGACTCTCTATCGCTTTTTTGTAATCCGCGCTTTTATAAACATAGCTTCCGGCCACCACTATATCGACTCCGGCATCTTTTAGATCTTTTACGTTTTTGTCGTTTACACCGCCGTCAACCTCGATCAAAGCGGAGGAATTTTTCCTAAGGATGAGATCTTTAACTCTTTTTGCTTTTTCCAAAACCTGAGGTATGAACTTCTGCCCGCCAAATCCCGGATTTACGCTCATCAAAAGCACCATATCAAGATCGTTTATTATATATTCGAGATTCTGCTCTATCGTATGAGGATTTAGAGAAACGGCCGCTTTGATACCTAAAGATTTGATCTTTTGAATAAGTCTGTGGGGATGGTATTCGCTCTCAAGGTGAAAAGTAATAAATTCGGGCTTCAAAGGAGCGAAAATATCTACAAAAAAATTATTATTCAAAACCATCAAATGGACATCCAAAGGTTTGCTTGAAGCTTTGGCCACAGCCTCTACGACTACGGGCCCTATAGTCATATTCGGCACGAAATGGCCGTCCATCACATCCACATGAATATAATCGCATCCCCCCTCGCAAACCGCTCTAACTTCGGAGGCCAAATTCCCGAAATCCGCAGATAAGATACTCGGAGCTACCTTCATCCTCATAAAACGCCTTTTTTAGTGAAAAGTTTATCATATTTTCCCTAAAACCACAAAAAACTACGCTATAAAAAGGGTTGAAGCATCCACTCCTATCTTTATTTTCCGGCCTATCTGAAGATCTGAAACTCTCTCTTTCGATATCGGTATCAAAACTATCTTGCCTTCTACAAAAACAACCGCTCTACTCTCTCCCTCTCTCTTCAAAATATCCAAAACCTCTCCCCAAAAAAAGAGCTTCTTATCGCTCTCTTTCAAAAACAGCTCTTTAGCGCTCCCCTCCTTTATAATCTCTCCAAACTCAAGCACTACGACTCTATCCGCAAGCCTATATATTTCACTTGGATCGTGGCTTACCATGATAGTGGTGGTTTTAAACTCTTTGTGCAAAAGAGAGATCTCTTTTTGCAGTTTTATTCTCATATCCATATCCAAAGCCGAAAGCGGCTCATCCATCAAAAGAAGTTTAGGCCTTTTCATCAAAGCTCTACAGAGTGCGACTCTTTGCTTTTGGCCTCCGCTAAGAGTGGCGGGCAATCTATCGGATAGATCCAAAAGATCGGTAATCTCCAAAAGACGCCTTGCCAAAGGGATATCGTTCCTTACATAAAGCAGATTTCCCAAAACGCTCATATTGGGAAAAAGTGCATAATCTTGAAAAACAAAACCTATCTCTCTTTTTTGTGGTTTTAAAAAAACCTTTTCATTTTGCCAAATCTCTCCGTCCACTTCGATTACGCCTCCTCCTCTCTCAAGTCCCGCCAAGATCCTAAGAAAAGTTGTCTTTCCGCTTCCGCTCTTTCCGGTAACAACCAAAAATTCGCCCCTTTTTATACTCAAAGAGACTTTAAGCTCCATCTCTCCGCCGATACCATGAAGCTTCTTACCGATATCTATAAAAACCATCAAAAACCTATCTTTTTGATTTTTCGATTAAAGAGATAGACTCCAAGAAGAGTAAGAAAGCTGATAAAAACCATAATGGCGCTATAGATATGAGCGCTTTTATAATCCATCATCTCAACCATCTCATAAATGGCTACGGAAGCTACCTTCGTCTCTCCCGGAATACTTCCTCCCACCATCAAAACCACTCCGAATTCCCCCACCGTATGAGCGAAAGTTACGATCAAAGCGGTAAGAAGAGAGGGTTTGATATTGGGAATCGCTACTTTAAGTATAGTCTCTATAACTCCCTTTCCGCTTATATAGCTTGCCTCAAGCATATTTTTATTTAGAGACTCAAAACCGCTTTGAAGAGGCTGCACCATAAAAGGAAGAGAGTAAAAACAGCTCGCCACCACAAGACCGCCAAAACTAAAGACAAGATCTATATTAAAGACTCTCTCGAAAAAAGCTCCGATCGGAGAGTTTTTGGAAAGAGCCACAAGAATATAAAATCCCAAAACGGAAGGAGGCAAAACGATAGGAAGAGCGGTTAGAGCCTCTATGAAAGGTTTGGTTTTGGAAGCGGTCTGAGAAAGCCACCAAGCAAGAGGCAAAGATACGACAAACAAAATCAAAGTAGTAATAAAAGCAAGTTTAAACGAGAGAACGAAAGGGGTAAAATCGATACTCAAAATATCCTCAAGCACAAAAATTCCTATATTTAATTTTTGAGCTCTATTTTACCATCAATCAATTAAATATCCGTAATTTCTAAAAACCTCTTTCGCTTCCTTCGAAGATAGAAATTCAAAAAACTCTTTTGCTCCTTTGCTCTTAATCCCCTTGTTTACGATCACCGCTCCCTGTTTTATAGGCTCGTAAAGTTTGTGATCCACTTCTATCCAATTCTCTTTTTCTTTAAATCTCTTCATCAAAGGGGAGTAAAGAGCCGATTTGGCAATCAGACCGATATCCGCCGCTTTCAGTGCGTAAGCGGTGGTTTGTGAGACGGATTCGCCAAAAATCAGTTTATTTTTCACCTTATCCAAAAGAAAAGCATTTCTTAAAGCCTCAAAAGCGGCTTTTCCGTAAGGGGCGGTTTTGGGATTGGCTACGGCTATCTTTTTGATATCTTTATCCTCCAAAATATAAAGCCCTTTTGAAAAATCCCTCTTTTTTACGCTAAAGAGAGCCAAAGAGCCCTTTGCGTAAACCAAAGGTTTGCTCAAAGCAATACCTTTTTTATAAAGAGTTTGAGGATATTTAAGATCCGCCGACATAAAGATATGATAAGGAGCTCCATGCTCTATTTGAGCGGTAAGCTTGCCACTGCTTCCTAAAGTAACTCTAACCTTTACATCGGGATGAAGTTTATTGAAACTCTTTATCAAATCTCCTATCGCATAGCTGACGTTAGCCGCAGCCGCTACGTTAATACTCTCTCCAAAAAGAAAAGATGCCAAAAAAATCAGAACGAAAAAAGCTCTCTTCACGCCGCCCCTTTACAAAATCCGGGATTAAAGCCCCGGAATTCTTGGAATTTTGTCAAGTTTGGAGTTTCTGCAATACCAGCCCCATCCCTTTTTAAGCCAATGGCCCACCAAAGGCATAGGAAGCATCAAACCTCTCTTATCGTCTCTATAAACAAACGCCGCTCCGTCTCCGCTATCCATTACGCAAATGATATTTAGATGATGGATATAGCTCTCTTTTTTAGCTGATTTCACTCCGCTTGCAACCGCTATATTGTTGGCCGTATTTCTCGCCATAACTTCGGCGATATGCCCTTGCTTCGCTCTCCATTCGGGCCCTTCGATATAAGCGCTGTCTCCTATCGCATAAACTCCCTCTATATCTTTAACCTCACAATATTCATCCACCAAAACAAATCCCCCTTCGCTCAAAGGAAGATCGCTCTTTTCAAATACGGGATGTCCCGCATTCGCCGGAATATACATCGTAAAATCGCTTTCCATAAAAGAATTGTCTTCAAAAACTATTCCGTTTGGCTCGAATCTCTTAATCTTTTTACCAAAATGTTTGTTGATATTGAGTCTACTAAAAAACATATCTATCATTTTAAGAGCTTGAGGCCCGAGCCTCTTTCCGGGCTCAGCCATAGTAGCAAAAAAGGTTAGTTCAAATTTATCTCTAAGTCCTTTTTTTTTCAAATAGTTATGTACATTAAAAATCATCTCGAAAGCCGGTCCTCCTCTAACTCCCGAACCATCTTTCGGATTACCTCCAAATCCCATAACTATTTTACCGGATCGCTTCTCGGTAACAAGCTCATCTATCCTATCTCTCATCTTGATGGCATCCTCCGGATCTCCACAAATGGAGAGATAATTCTCACTCCCCCCTACGGGCACCTTACCGGCTCCTATGGCAATGACCATATAATCGCCACTATACTCTCCTCTCTTACCTACGGCCGTTTTCTCTTTGGCTTTTATTTCGATTATCTCGTCTTGAATCCAATTGAATCTATGAACGGCTGCAAGTTCCTCCATAGGAATACAAACATCGCTAAACTCCGCATCATATACCGGAACCCAAATAGAAATAGGATAAATATACATATAAGGTCTTGGAGTAATCAAATCTACACTAAAACCCTCTTTTTTCAAAAAGATAGCGGCCTCTACGCCCGCAAAACCTCCTCCTAAAACCAAAACTTTTTTCATTATTTATCTCCTCACTTCAAAATAGCAAAGAGAGGATTACCCTCTCCTTAGTTTTTAGAAAGCTTATTTCTTCTCTATATGTTTTTGATAGATATCCCATCTTGGGAATACGAAGATAGTATCTCTATATACTACGATTTTCTTAGGATCGTCTACCGCATAAGCCTTTATTTTGATAGGAATAGGCGTATCTTTATTGGTATCTTTTACAAGAACCTTATCGGTATAGAGAATAACGACTTTCTTAACCTTTTTACCCGGAATGATGCTAAACGGTTTGGAGGGTCTTTCTATTTTGATATCTTTATTGTTCATCACTTCAAAATAATACTTATGTTTTTTGTTATCCGTATTTTGGAAAAGGAAAATATAAGAGTTCTTAACAACTCCGTTAGGCTCGATTTTGTAAAGCTGACTCGTTCTATTGATATTCAAAAGCATATGCTCTTTTTTGCTTCCCATATAGAACAAAATCGCAAAAGCCGCAACGAGCATAACGATATAAGCGATGATTCTAAATCTAAACACTCTTGTCTTCTCGCCGGTCTCAAGAGCGTGATAACTCGTCCATCTAACCAAAGAGGGTTTTCCCAAAGCTCCCATTACTTTAGTACAAGCATCGGCACACTCGAGACAGTTGATACACTCAAGCTGCATACCCTTTCTAATATCGATATGGGTCGGACAAACCTTCACACAAGATTCACACAGAGTACACTCCGGATGATCACCGTTTACCTCCTCAAGCTCCTTTTTGTTATGAACTAAAAGGTGCCCGTGCTCATCATAGATTCTACCGCCTCTTTTATAATCGTAAACGGTTTGGAAAGTATCTTCGTCATACAAAACGGACTGAACTCTCGCATAAGGGCATATATAGATACAGAAATTCTCTTTAATGAAAACCACATCGGCTATCAAAAAGAGAGCCAAACCTATCCAAAACCCCATCAAAACGGTATGATTGGCCGGATCTTGAATATATTTGAAGAAATCCTCAGGCGGAACGAAATACCAGATAAAATCCGCAGCCGCTATGAAAGCCAATACGGACCAAAGCAAAATCGCAATAAGCTTCTTAACCTTATTCTCCGGTTTGCTCATATCCGGCTCTATCTGCTTATTGCTGATTCTCTTTCTAAGATGCAAAAGCTTCGTTTCGATCAAATCCCTATAAATAACTCTAAAAATAGTTTGAGGACAACTCCAACCGCACCAAACCCGTCCGCCAAGCGTGGTTATGAAAAAGATACCGAAAAAGAGAATCCACAACAAAAACGGCATCAAATAGAGCTCTTGCATATCGAATCTGACAAAGAAGAGGTGAAGCTGCTTGTGGTCGAAATTCAGCAAGAAGAAGTGGTTGCCGTTTATTTTGATCCACGGAAGAACCAGCGATACTACCGTAACTATCGCAAACATCACATATCGTTTATACCTGTAAGGTATCCAATTTTTCAAATACTCTTTAGCCTTGTTGGTCTTTTTTTCTTGCGCTACCGTAGCCATTTCTATCCTTTTTGTTTGATTTTGCATTCATTTTCGGGAAGTTTTAAAACTTTCACGTTTTCTACACCGCCTAAAGCGATCTTTTTCAACTCTCTCGAGTTTATATAGTCTCTAATAGAGCTTCTATTTACGTTTAGAGCCTTAGCAATCTCACTCACATTTTTCCCCTCCTTGATCATCTGAATGATTTTTTCTCTATAAACATCATATTTTGATTTTGAAATACTCCCTTTAGGTCTTCCCGTATGAGAGACCTCGTTTTTGTTCTCCTCTCTTTGCTGATTCAAAAGAGAAACTACGACATGAGAGGGAGTCTCTTTGTTTATTCTCACACCGTATCTTGTAACTATAAGTTCTATCTTATGTTCGAATATGCAGTTGAATATCTGGATAAGTTCTCCGATCCTCTGACTAAGAGCCCTAAGATCGTAAACAAATATCCTATCCCCCGCCTCCAAAGAGTGCATAAAAGCCTTAAACTCCACTCTCTCGTCAAGAGTTCTATTCAAAGAGGAAACCTCTATCTCAACGGAGTTTATTTCATAGCCGTTTAAAGCCATGTAATCTTTTATGTTTTTTTCTTGAAGAGCGAGAGAGAATCTATCGCTCTTACTTCTTAGGTAGATATAATTCATATTCCTCCCGTCTAAAATTATAGTTAGCGAAATTATACGACTTTTGACGATAAAAGTCAATGAAATATCGACTTTTGTCGTCACTTTATTAATAGAAATGAACAGTTTATTGAAAAAATAAAACTGACTTTAAAATTTAGCGAAATTCATAGAAAAAATAGGAAGAAGCATTGCCGTAACGATAAAACCGATAATAGATCCCACTATAAGCATTAAAGCGGGTTCCAATAATGACAAAAATATGGAAATTCTATCGTTATTCTCTTCGAAATATAATTCGGCAAGATTATCCAAAACGGCCGAAACTTCACTTGTCTCTTCTCCCAGAGCTATAGCTTGGATAAAGGATCTATCCACAAAAGCGTTATGTTTTACCAAAGCGACCGATAGATTTTTACCCTCTACAACGTCGTTTGCCGCCTTTTTAAACTGCTTTTTTAAAA
>JAADDG010000150.1 GCA_013154075.1 Campylobacterota bacterium
TCCAACACTCTTTTAAACGGCAAAGAGGTGGAAGTAGCTACATATAAAAATATTTTTGATTCTATAGAAAACAAAAAAAATCTAAAACTTATCCCTTTTGAGGAAGTTACGGAAAAAAGCGTTTTGATCTCTCCTTTCGAAAGCGATAAAGATCTTTTGACTCTAAAACCTCCTCTCCATCTTGGAATAGGGTGTAATAAGGGAGTGGATTTTGAAACGATAGAGAGAAGTTTTGAGCTTTTTTTGGATAAATTCTCTTTAAAAAGAGATCAGATCAAAAATATCGCATCTTTTGAAGCAAAAAGAGATGAAAAGGGACTTTTGGAGTTTGCCAAAAGGTATGATTTTGAAATAAAGTTTTTTACTAAAGAGGAGATAAACTTACTTACGTATAATTTTAGCTTCTCTTTTGCCAAAAAGTATTTCGATATCAAAGGTGTTGCCGAGCCGGCGGCGCTTTTGGCAAGCAGATACAGAGAGCTTGTTATAAAAAAAGAGGTTTTTTTCAAATCGGTAACTATTGCGGGAGCGGTGTGATGAATAGACTGTATGTAATTTCTACGGGGCCGGGAGGTATGGAGTATCTCTCTTTGGAGGCTTTGAGGGCTTTGGATGAGTGTGAGGTGGTGGTCTCTTACAGAAGATATGCAAAAGATTTGCAAGAGATTTTGAAAGATAAAGAGGTTCATGTATCCGGAATGACAAAAGAGATTCAAAGATGTAAGGATGCTATAAATTTTGCCAAAGAGGGAAGAGTGACCGCCATTATCTCAAACGGGGATGTGAATGTTTTCGGGATGGCTACGTTGATAGTGGAGCTTGTGGACGAGATGGATTTGTGGGATGAGATAGAGGTCATCTCGATTCCGGGTATAACGGCCATGTTTGCGGCCGCTTCCAAATGCGGAGCTCCGATTTCGCAAGATTTTGCGATTATCTCTCTATCTGATAAACTCACTCCCTTTGAGGTTATCGAAAAGAGGGTAAAGAGCGCTTTGGAATCGGATATGGTTATAGGTATCTACAATCCTTTATCGAAAAAACGAATAGAGCCTTATAAGATGTTTTTGAAGCATCTCTCAAAATTTGATAGATGGGCGGCCGTAGCTTCTCATATAGGAAGAGGGAACAAAGAGAGAATAAAGATACTCAAAACCACAGAGCTTGTAAAAAAGGGGCATGAAAACGAAGATATCTCTATGTCCACGCTGATTATAGTGGGAAACGAATCTACAAGGATTACCAAAAACGGTAAGCTTTTGACGCCGAGAGGCTATCTTGACAAGTATGATTTAAGCGGAGAGCTTAAGGAATCTTAAGCCTCCAGTTGATAGAGTTCTTTGAATAAAAAAGCTTCGATGATATCTTCTATACTTCTTTGAATAGGAGCTATCAAAACGGGTATGTTCTCTTCTATAAAAGGCCAGCAATAGTCGTTTTTGCTCGGTAGAATCACCACGTCTACAAAATCTTCTATCTCTTCTCTTGTTTTGTAAAAGTCTATCTTTTTTATTTTTCCGGCATCGAGATCTATCACCGCCCAATATTTAGCTTCGGTCGATAATGTAAGAGAGGCGTTTTGTTCATCGTTGGAATCAAGAGGCAGAAGTATAAGCATCCGTTATCCTTTTTTTGGCGAGATTATAACATTTTATTTGGCGATGAACCAAGGATTGCGGAGATCCTCTTTGTTGTAGATTAGAGGTTTGTTGTCTTCGTATCTTATCACTTCTTTGTTGCATTCTCTTACTATCGCGTCTCCAGCGGCCGTGTCCCATTCCATGGTAGGAGAGAGTCTTGGATATATATCGGCTTGGTTTTCGGCTATGAGGCAGAATTTAAGAGAGCTTCCTCTTGAGATTATTTCTATCTTTTTGTCGGTTTTTATGGAGTTTATGAACTCTTGTGTCTCTTTTGATAGGTGTGATCTGCTTGCTACCACTCTAAAGGTGTCTCTTTTTTGTTTTGTGGGATTAATTTTTTTGTCGTTTTTATACGCTCCTTTGCCTTTTTGGGCTTTGTAGAGCTCTTTTAAAACAGGAGCGTAGATTACTCCTGCTATGGGAGTTTGGTTGTGTATCAAAGCTATGTTTACGGTAAATTCTCCGTTTCGTTTGATAAACTCTTTCGTGCCGTCAAGCGGATCGATAAGCCAAAGATACTCCCACTCTTTTCTGATTTCATAGGGAGTTTGGGCGTTTTCTTCCGAAATGATCGGAATGTCCGGATAAAGCTTTCGTAAAGAGGAGCATATTATTTCGTTGGATGCCAAATCGGCTTTCGTTAGAGGGGAGTTGTCCGATTTTAGATCTACCTCGAAACCTTCTTTATAAATTTTCATTATCTCTTCTCCCGCTTTTAAAGCTATGGAAGCTACTTTGTCTATATCTATTTTATTTAACATCGATAAAACCTTTTTCATTTAAATAGGATACTATTTTGTAAGCCGATTCTTTTGGAGACTCTTTGTCGGTTTTAATGTGGATGTCGGGATTTGTTGGAGCTTCGTAGGGAGAATCTATGCCCGTAAAATCTTTTATTTCTCCGTCAAGAGCTTTTTTATAGAGGCCTTTTGGATCTCTTTTTATACATATTTCTATCGGCGTATCTATAAATATCTCTATGAAATTCTCTTCTCCTATGATGCTTTTAGCGCTTTTTCTATCTTCCGTAAAAGGGGAGATGAAAGCGGTTATGGTTATGATTCCGGCATCTGTAAAGAGTTTGGCTATTTCTGAGATTCTTCTGATGTTTTCCTTTCTATCCTCTTTGGAGAAATTCAGATCTTTGTTTATTCCTTCTCTTATATTGTCACCGTCTAAAAGATAGGTATGAAAACCTTTTTGATTTAAAATATATTCAACTTCGTTTGCTATCGTGCTTTTGCCGCAGCCGCTTAGTCCCGTAAACCATAAAACGCAGCCTTTTTGGCCTTTTTTGATTTTTTCTCTATCTTTTTTTGTTATTTTATGAGGGTGGGGGATGATGTTTTTCATTTTTGTATCTCTTCTATTGATTTGCATTCCCATTCGGGAAAATGTTCTCTAATAAACCTATTTAAAGCTATTTCGCTTTCTGTGTAGACTCTTTTGATTTTATGTTTGGTGGATTCGCCCACTATCATTCCGGCCGCTACCGTATTGTAGGTAATTTTATCTATCAGTATGAAAGCGCCGGTTTTTTTGTTGGTTTCGTAAAGATCGAAAGCCACTTTTTGGCTTAGATCTATTTGAACTCTTGCTATATCGTTTAGATTTAGGGTTTTTGTCTCTATCTTCTCCCACGTATTTACATCCTTTTTAAATAGAATTTTGCTTATTGTGGCGTTTGTCTCTTTTGTGTAGATTTTTAGTATATACTCTCTATTTTTCAAGCTCTCTTCATCCATCCAAATAAGCATAGCTTCAAAGGAGTCGTTTAGTTTCGGTTCCGTTTCATCTTTTTTGACTATCAGATCTCCTCTGCTTATATCTATCTCGTCTTTTAGCGTGAGAGTTACGGCTTTTGAGGGATAGAACTCTTTTGATACCCCTTTTTCGGGATTTATAGGGTAGATTATTTTATCTATTAGAGACTCTTTTTTTGACGGATATATTACTATTTTGTCATTTTCTTTTATCTCTCCGCTTTCTATCTCTCCGGCATACCCTCTAAAATTTTGATTCGGTCTGTTTACGTATTGGACCGGGAATCTGAAATTTTGAAAATCGCTTCTTAAAATCCTCTCTTCATCCAGAAATTGAAGTAGAGCTTTTCCTTTATACCAGCTCATATTTTTTGAATTTTTTACTACGTTATCTCCTTTTAGGGCGCTTATTGGAATAAAATCCACTTTGGGATTGAAGCTTTTGTATGGAAGGGAGAATCTTAATTTTTCGAACATTTTTTTATAATCTCTTACTATTTGCTCGAATCTCTCTTTTGAATAGGAGACAAGATCCATTTTATTGATGGTTACGACTATGTTTCTTATTCCAAGAAGCGTTACCAAAAAGGAGTGGCGTCTGGTTTGAGTTAAAAGACCTTTTCTTGCATCTATCAAGATTACCGCAAGATCGGCGGTACTTGCCGCAGTGGCCATATTTCTGGTGTACTGTTCGTGGCCGGGTGTATCGGCTATGATATATTTTCTTTTGGAGGTGGAGAAGAATCTATATGCCACGTCTATCGTGATTCCTTGCTCTCTTTCGCTTTGAAGACCGTCCACAAGCAGTGCGAAATCTATCTCTTCATCTTCGACGTTTCCATATTTCAAACTCTCTCTTTTTAGCTGGGAGAGCTGATCTTCGTATAGAGTTTTGCTATCGTACAAAAGCCTTCCTATGAGTGTGGATTTGCCGTCGTCCACGCTTCCGCAGGTAATGAATCTCAAAATCTCTTCTCTCATTTAGAAGTATCCTTCTATTTTCTTTTTCTCCATGCTTCCTTCTTGATCTTTGTCTATGACCCTTCCCTCTCTTTCGCTCGTTTTGGATAGAAGCATCTCTTTTATGATGCCTTCAAGATCGTAAGCTTTCGATTCGATAGCTCCAGTTAGAGGATAGCATCCGAGAGTTCTAAATCTTACTATCTCCTCTTTCGCTTTTTCTCTAAGCTCTTTTGGCATTCTCTCGTCATCTACCAAAATTTTCGCTCCCTCATAATCTACGACTCTTCTTTTTTGGGCGAAATAGAGGCTTACTATCGGAATATTTTCTTCTTTGATATATTGCCAGATATCAAGTTCCGTCCAATTGCTTAGAGGAAAGACTCTAACGCTTTCTCCTTTGTGAATATGGGTGTTGAATAGTTTCCAAAGTTCGGGTCTTTGGTTTTTGGGATCCCATCTGTGGTTTTTGTCTCTAAAGGAGAAGATTCTCTCTTTGGCTCTGCTTTTTTCTTCGTCTCTTCTCGCTCCACCGATAATTGCGTCGAATTTGTATTTGTTCAAAGCCTGTTTCAAAGCTTCCGTTTTCATGATATCGGTATGTATTTTGGAGCCGTGGATGAATGGGTTTATGTTCATTTTTATACCTTCGGGATTCGTATGGACTATCAGTTTCAATCCGAGCTCTTTTACTCTTTTGTCCCGAAACTCTATCATCTCTTTGAATTTCCAAAGGGTATCTATATGCAAAAGCGGAAACGGAGGTTTGGCCGGATAGAAGGCTTTCATCGCCAAATGGATCATAACAGAGCTGTCTTTTCCGATACTGTACATCATAACGGGATTTGAGAAGTTGGCCGCAACTTCTCTTAAAATATAGATACTCTCCTCTTCGAGTCTTTTTAGATGATTTTTCATTTTACTCTTTCCAGAAGATCTTTTAGTATCGGTTCTTTAAAATCTATGTAATCTTTTATCTCTTTGTCTATTTCGATTTTTATCTCTTTTTCGCCTCTCGGATCGTCTTTCGGTCTTATTCTTTTTTGGTGTTTTAGAAACTCTATCTTTTCTTTAGGTTGAAAGCGGGATAGAAAATTAAAAAGCGATCGGTTCAGATCGGAGGTTTTTATTATAGTTAGGTTTTTAGGTAGTTTATGTCTTTGCCAAAAGTTTTCGCTTCCGTTTTGTAGGACGTCTTTTAGAATCGGCTCTGGATTATCGAAAATGTAAAGAAGGGTTACGAAAGAGAGTTTTCCAAATCTTAAATCCTCATTTTCAAACTCTTTTACATTTTTGGCCCAATATTTGTTCCAAAGTTTTATAAAATCGAAAAATCCCAAATTCTCCACGTCTATATCTTTAAATCCCGGAAAAGTTTCGGGATACCTTCTCCACCATCCGTAAAGATAGTGCGATTCATACCATTTTAGCGGATCTCTTAGTGAAAGAAGTCTTGGAAGATCTCTATATTCGTTTGGAATATCTTTTGCGTAGGCGTGTTTGTCCGCTATATCTTTCAGATCGTTTGGATAAACTTTTTTCAAAGCTTCGGTTATGAACGTACCTCCCGTTTTGGGAGCGTGAATGAAAACGAAATCTTTTGTCGCTATCATGATTTTATCTTTTATAAATGGATTTTTAAAGCGGATTATAGCATATTTAAATTATGCTAAAAAAGAAGAAAGAGGAGGGGAAGAGGATTATCTAAATAGATGTTTTTTTGTTTTTTGGAGATGTTTTATTACTTTGATTATCTCTTCAAATCCCATCTCTCCTTCGGGATCGTCTTCAAAAACTTCGTCTATCGCGTTTAGATAGGCATCTACCGCCTCTTGCATTTTATCTTTTCTAACTCCCGCGAAATATAAAGCAGCTCCGAGCATATCTGCAAGCTGCATAGCAAGCTCTTGGGCCTCTATTTGTGAGTCGAATAACTCTTGATTTTGCTCTTTTGTAACCATTTCCTATCCTTTAGGCGTTGTTTTCTACTTTTCCGTTTAGAATATCTTGTATTTGAGATTTTATATTATCATACACAAAACTATCTTTAAAATTGTTCAATTTTCCTCCGCTGGCATTTTTATGACCGCCGCCTCCCGCTATCTCTTGAGCCATTAAGCTTACGTCTATGTTGCCGTTCGCTCTAAGAGAGATCGTTTTTCTGCTCGTAACGTCCATAAAGAAATCGAAATCCTCGTTTTGTGTTAAAAAGTCGTTTCCGATAACGGAGGTGTTTCCGATATTGTATGTCAAAATACCTTTGTGTCCTTTGTATGTTACGCTCATTTTATCTTTGTTTTTGGTAAGAAGAGCCACTATGAATTTTGACACGAGATTATCGAGGGTATCGTCCTCTTTTTGATATTTTCTAAAGAACTCTTTTTTGATGGCGTGAATCGCCTCTTCGAGTTTGATATTTCCTTTGTGGGCGTTAAAGAACTCTTGAGCCTTTTCCAAAAGGAAAAATTTATATTCGCTGTGCTCTGTGGGGAAAAGCATTCTGTTTATTTCGTTTGAGTCTTTTATAAGCCTCATACACACTTTTCCCATCTCGAATCTCTCGTCTTCTTTCAACCAAATGTCGATAGCGTTTACTATCTCTACTAAATCGGCATATTTTTCAATATCTTTATAATCTTTTACGAAATATTCGTAGGTTATCTTTGTAGCGGATTTTGTGGTATCAAGATGATACCACTCAAACTCTTTAGCGCACTCTTCTCCGCTTATATGATGATCTAAAAGAAGCAGCTCAATTTTTTTAGAAGCTTGTTTTTGCTTTTCGTCTAAAGACTTAGCTTGATCCATCGTTAGATTCAAATCGGTTATTAAAATGAGAAAATTTTCTTTATCACTTTTTTCTATTTTGTTGAAAATCTCTTGGAGTTTCTCGTCTATCTCGTTTCCGTAGTTGGAGTTGTAAAATTCTATATCTTTAAAAATTTTGGAAGTTAAAAATTGACAGGCGTAGCCGTCCAAATCGGTATGTGAAAGGTGATAAACTTTTTTATCCATATATTTAAATCCTTGGTTATAAGTTTTCTATCTCTATGGTTCCGATAACTTCGAATTTGGCGTTCGGATCTATTTCGGCGTGAGAGAGCACCGTAATTTCCAATCCGAATTTTTCAAATATATCGGCCAAAGGTTTTCTTAAAAGAGGGTCCGTTATCAAAATAGGAACTATTCCTCTTTGAAGCACTTTCGCCGCTTCGTCTCCCACTACTTGAATTAAAGCGTTGATTTGCCCTATATTAAGCACCAGATCTCTTCTTCCGTCTCTTTCTTGAAGTTTTTCCAAAAGTTTCTGTTCCGTTTGTGTAGCGAAAGTCAAAAGTCTGATTGTACCGTTTTCATCCTTATAAAGAGAAGTTATTACCCTGGAAAGTTTCGCTCTTACCTGTTCCACTATAATATCGACGTTTTTGGTTATCTCCGCTACGTCGGCTATGGTTTCGAGAATGGTTACCATATCTTTTATAGGTATCTTTTCATGCAAAAGCGCTTTTAAGACTTTTTGGATAAGTCCCAAAGAGGCTACTTTCAAGCACTCTTCCACGACTGTCGGATAGTTTTTCCTTGTCATCTCTATTAGTTTTTGGACATCTTCTCTCGTTAGCAGATCCTCTGCGTATTTTTTGATAAGTTCGCTCATATGGGTTGAGATGACGGTGGAGGGATCTACGACAGTATATCCTTTTAGGATGGCGTCCTCTTTTTGTTCGGGATCTATCCATACCGCATCTATACCGAAAGCCGGCTCTTTTGTCTTAATTCCTTCTATCTCTTCGGTTGCTATGGAGTTGTTTATGGCCAGAAATTTATCGGGATAGACTTCTCCTCTTCCTATCTCCACTCCTTTTAAAAGTATCTGATATTCCGTAGGTTTTAGTTGAAGATTGTCTCTGATTCTTACTTGAGGCATGATAAATCCGTAATCTTCGGCTATCTTTCTTCTCATACTCTTTATTCTCTCAAGAAGATCTCCGTTTTGGGTTTTATCCGCGAGTCTGATTAGCTGATAGCCAAGATCAAGCTCCAAAATCTCAAGTCTTAGGATACTCTCTATATCCTCTTCACTCTCTTCTTTTTGTGCTTCGGCAGCTTCTGGTTTGGCTCCCTCTTCTTCGGCGACTTTTGTCTCTTTGGTTTCCTCTTTCTCTTCGGCGCCGAAATATCCCTCTTGTGTCAGTTTCAAAAGATATCCTAAAGCCAAGAAAATTATTCCCACAAATCCCAAAGAGAGGGTGGGGAGTCCCGGAACCAAAGCGAACATGAGTAAAATTACTCCCACAATAACAAGTGTCTTATACTCCTGTCCAAGCTGAGAGATGGCTCCTTTTGCGAAATTCTCCTCTTTTTTGCTTGTTCTTGTGATGATTATACCGGTTGCGGTGGAGATGATGAGTGCCGGAAGCTGGGATACGAGACCGTCACCGATGGTTAGGATGGTAAAAGTTTGAGCGCTGTCGGCCATACTCATATCGTATTGAAACACCCCTATCAAAAAGCCGCCGATTATGTTTATGATAGTGATGATGATACCGGCTACCGCGTCTCCTTTTACGAATTTGCTCGAACCGTCCATCGCTCCGTAGAAGTTTGCCTCTTGGATGATCTCTTCTCTTCTTTTTCTTGCGGTCTCCTCGTCTATCAATCCGGCATTAAGATCCGCGTCTATCGCCATCTGTTTTCCGGGCATCGCATCAAGAGTGAACCTTGCAGCCACTTCCGCAACTCTGGTTGAACCTTTCGTAATTACCATAAAGTTTATAAGCACCAAAATTATAAATACGATGGTTCCTATTACGTAATTTCCGCCCACTACGAATTCGCCGAAACTTGTGATGATGTCGCTTACCGCTTGCGGACCTTCGTGGCCTTTGCTTAGAATCATTCTCGTAGTGGCTATATTTAGAGACAGTCTGTATAGAGTCACTATCAAAATAAGAGTCGGAAAGGTCGTTAGATCCGTAGGTCTGGGAATATAGATCGCAATCAAGAGAAAAAGGACCGAAATAGCCAAAGATATCGTTAGGAAAAAATCAAGAACGCTGCTTGGCAGCGGGACGATGATAATGGCTATGATCGAAACCAAAAAGATTACGATCGTTAGATCTTTCGATTTTCCGAGTGTCTCTAAATATGGAAAAAGAGTCTTTAAAATTTTAGACTTAGCGGTAGTTTTTTCAGGCAATAGCTTCCTTGAGGTTTGAAAATATTTACATTATATCTTTTAATGTAATATTATCCAAAAATTCATCTATTTTCATCTGAAGTTTGTTCAAAAACGGCCAAATC
>JAADDG010000104.1 GCA_013154075.1 Campylobacterota bacterium
AGACATCAAATCTCCAAATGCCGCCAGCCATTCGGGCAGACATTTGGGACAGTCGCATTTACATTTTTTTGCCATGATCTATCCTATTTTTATTTGTCAAATTGGCTCTCTCTCTCGTTTGGAGGTAGGAACGAGAGTAGTTTAGCTTCCAAAGCTCTTGGATTGTCTCCGGACTGTATGGCCATAATCCCTTCCAAAATTAAAGTTTTGGCCAATGTTTCGTCGGCGTCTCTGATATTTAGAATGTTTTCTATCGGGCCTCCCACTATGTTTCCAAGCATTGCTCCATACATCGTAGTTAGAAGCGCTACCGCCATTGAGGGACCGATGGCCGAGGGATCGGACATGTTTAGAAGCATCGCAACCAAACCTATTAGGGTTCCGATCATTCCCATAGCTCCGGCGAATCCTCCGAGCTGTCCGAAAATCTGGGCGTTTGCTTTGTGCCTTTCGCTTGTTTGCTCCATCTCTATTTCCAAAAGCTCTCTTATGGTATCGGGTTCGTTTCCGTCAACCGCCATAGAAAGCCCCTTTTTCAAAAATTCGTTCTCTTCGCTGTTTGCCGCGGATTCCAGCGCCAAAATTCCGTCTTTTCTTGCGGTGGTGGAGTATTCGACCATCTTTTTTATAAGTTCGTTTAGATCGTATTGAGTAGGTTTGATGGCCACCATAAAGATTTTTACGAAATTTTTCATCTGCTCCATTTTAAAAGCTATCAGCAAAACTCCTATAGTTCCTCCAAATACGATTAAAATGGATGGAATATCTATATAAGGTCCTATTCCGACTCCCATAGCCATAGCACCGAAAAGCAGTGCGAGAGTCAAGACAAGACCGATAACGGTTCCTAAATCCATCTATTTCTTCCTTTTAAAAATTTTTAAAGTTGTTAATAAAAAATTTACTCTTTGTATATATCGGCGGAGAATATTAAAGTTTTATATGAATTTAGTAAAAAAAATTTGCTTGGAAAAATATACATTTATTACAGGAAAATTTCGATATATTTATAAATAAATTTTAAAAATATTCGGAGGCTTTATAGATGTCTTTATCGATTATAATACTTGCTGCCGGAAAAGGCACGAGAATGAAATCCAAACTTCCTAAAGTGTTGCATAAGATCTGCGGTTATGAGATGATTTATTACTCTATAAGAGAGGCTAAAAAGCTAACTAACGATATAGAGGTGGTTTTGTATCACGAGGCCGATTTGATAAAAGAGGCTGTGAGTAAATATTTTGATGATATTGAATTTGTGATGCAGGATCTTGAGAACTATCCCGGAACCGGCGGAGCGGTGATGAACTGCAAACCCAAAAACGAAAAGGTTTTGATTTTAAACGCCGATATGCCTTTGGTTGAGGCTGAAGAGCTTAAGGGCTTTGAAGAGATTGACGCCGATATCGTAATGAGCGTGATAGAGCTTGACAATCCGAGCGGTTACGGCAGAGTCGTGATAAAAGATGGAGAAGTTAAGAAGATAGTGGAGGAAAAAGACGCTACCGAAGAAGAGAAAAAAATAAAGACGGTAAATGCGGGAGTCTATTTGATAAAAAAGGAGCTTTTGGAAAAGTTCCTGCCTAAACTAAACAACGACAATAAACAAAAAGAGTATTATCTTACCGATATCATCGAGCTTGCTAAAAAAGAGGGCTACAAAATTGCGCCGCTTTTTGTAAAAGAGGAGCATTTTAAGGGCGTAAACTCAAAATATGATTTGGCTAACGCCGAAATTTTGATGCAAAATAGAATCAAAAAAAGATTGATGCTAAACGGTGTGATTATGAGACTTCCCGATACTATCTATATAGAAGAGGGAGTGGAGTTTGAGGGAGAGTGCATTATCGAAAACGGCGTTAGTATCTATAAAGGCAGCAAAATAGTAAACAGTCACATAAAAACGAACACCGTCATAGAAGATAGCGAGATCGTAAACTCTTCCGTAGGTCCTTTGGCGAGAATCAGACCGGGTTCTAAGATAGTGGATACTCATATAGGAAACTTCGTAGAGGTCAAAAAATCGACTCTAAAAGGGGTAAAGGCCGGTCATTTAAGCTATCTTGGAGACAGCGAGATAGATGAGGGGACGAATATAGGAGCGGGAACGATAACGTGCAACTATGACGGAATAAGAAAGTATAAAACCATTATAGGCAAAAATGTTTTTGTGGGAAGCGATACGCAGATAGTTGCTCCCGTTAAGATAGAGGACGATGTTTTGATAGCTGCGGGAACGACTGTAAATAGAGACGTTCCAAAAGGCTCTTTGGCTATAAGCAGGCTCGGAATGAAGACGGTTTCCGGATTTTTTTATAAGTTTTTTTCTAAAAAAGAGGGGGATTGAGTATAATAACGCCTATGGAAAATTTGCTTAAGAATAAAAATATTTTAGTCGGAGTAACCGGTAGTATAGCTATCTATAAAGCTTTGGAGTTGATACGCCTTTTTGTAAAAGCGGGGGCGAATGTAAGAGTCGTTATGAGCGAGGAGGCTAAGAAGTTCGTAACTCCTCTGACATTCGAGGCCGTAAGCTCGAATGCCGTTTTGCATATGGGAAGCGAAAATTGGTCGAGCGATCTAAATCATATAGGAGTAGGGCAGTGGGCTGATCTTTTCGTCATAGCGCCCGCTACCGCAAACACTATAAACAAACTCTCAAACGGAATAGCGGATAATCTTCTGCTTCAAAGCGCTTTGGCTTACGATAGAGTTAAGATAATAGCTCCTGCGGCCAATACCAAAATGTATGAAAATCCCGTAACTCAAGCCTCTTTTAAGATGCTAAAACTTTTAAATTACAAAGTTGTGGAGCCTCAAAGCAAAGTTTTGGTTTGCAATGTAGAGGGCAAGGGTGCTTTGGCCGAAGTTAGCGATATCTTTTACGCTTCTTGCAGAGAGCTTCTAAAAGATGAGTTTTGGGAGAATAGAAAGGTTGTGGTAACGGGAGGCGGAACGATAGAGAGAATAGATTCCGTTAGATACATATCCAATTTCTCAAGTGGGAAGATGGCTAAAAATTTGGCTTTGGCTCTCTATCTAAAAGGAGCTTCCGTTTGTCTTCTTACAACCAAAGAGTTTGATGATCTTCCAAAAGAGATCTATCAAATAGAGATAGAGAGTTCGGATGAACTTCAAGAGTATCTGATAGATTGTATAAGATCCGCTAAAAAAGGAGTTTTAACGAAACCTACTTTGATGGATGATTCCACTCCGATTCTTATTCAAAAAAAGCCGTATCTTTTTATGGCGGCCGCCGTTAGCGACTATTCTCCCAAATTTCCTCAAGAGGGCAAGCTTAAAAAAGATATGCTTGGGGATGAATGGAATCTCGTTTTGAAAAAGAATGAAGATATTTTGAAAAGTATCGATAAAGAGGGAATTATAGCTATAGGTTTCAAGGCCGAAAAGGATGAAAAAGAGGCTTTGAAAAACGCAAAAGAGATGCTTTTGAGTAAAAATCTGGATGCGGTTTGTTTGAATATTTTAAGAGATGAGAATGATTTTGGAAGCGATCTTAACGAGATAGAGTTTGTAACAAGAGACGGGGTAAAAAAACTGCCTCTTAAAGACAAACTCTCCATATCTTTCGAAATTTTAGAGGAAGCTAAGAAGCTCGATGATAACGGCGATAAATGAGATAGCCAGATTCGAGTCGATTTTTTCGAAGTTGGCCGTAACCGAATTTAACGCAACTTTGCCTATCTCCATTAAAGTTTTGAAAAAGATGGATTTAAATAAATATGTTCTTCAGATAGGCAAAAAAGAGGTAGAGACCAAAAGTCTTATTCCTCTAAAGGAGGGTAAAAGCTATTGGGGCGATTTTAAGACCTCGAAAGGGGATGTGCTGCAGATATCGAATCTTTTGGAGAAGCCCTCGTTTGAGAATAAAAAACCGTTTTTAAAAAATGAGTTTTTTTTAGGTTTGGACGATATAAAAAATATCTTTTCGAAAGAGAAGCCTAAAGCTGCTTTTAAAGAGCATATTTTACATCAGATGAGTTCGACTTCGAGTAAAGAGGAGTTTGTTCAATATGCCAATATGCTTTTTGCGCTTGAAAATGGTGTTTTTTTTATTCCGATAGAGGATGAAAAAAGAAGATATTTTTTTCAATTTAAAAATAAGCAAAAAAAGGGTAGAGTTAAAAAAGAGTTTACCACCCAATTTTATGCCTCTTTTGAAAATCTCGGTCCGATAAAGGGAGAGGTGAAATTGATAGGAGAGGCTAAGAAGCTGACTTTGTACGCCTATTTTGAAAAGAGTGTTTCGTTTTTGAAAAAAGAGATAAAGAATCTGGAGATGGACGGGGAAGTTTTTTGCTCAAAGAACATAGCTCCTCTTTTCGATTCGAGCGACAGACTGCTTGATATTAAAGGTTAGGAATGAATGAATTAAGACATATTGCCATTATAATGGACGGAAATGGCCGATGGGCTAAAAAACAGGGATTTGCAAAGAGAGTCAAAGGGCATGAAGAGGGAGCTAAAAGAGTTAGAGAGATAACGATATTCGCTTCAAATTACGGTGTTAAATATTTGACTCTATACGCTTTTAGTACCGAAAATTGGAAAAGACCGAAATATGAGATAGATTTTTTGATGAAATTGATGGATATTTATCTAAAAAACGAACTAAAACTCTTTTTGGAAAACGAAGTTAGGTTTGAGACAATAGGCGATCTTTCAAAACTTCCTTCGAATCTGAGAGACAGAATAGCTTATACCAAAGAGCAAACGGCCTCGTTTACGGGACTTACGCAGGTTTTGGCGATAAATTACGGCTCAAGAGACGAAATAATTAGAGCCGTAAGGAGAGCGAAAGAGGCGGGAGTGGAGCTGACTGAGGAGAATATGAACGACTTTTTGGATACGGCGGGAATGCCCGATGTGGATATGCTAATTAGAACGGGAGGAGAGCAGAGGCTTTCGAATTTCCTTCTTTGGCAAAGCGCTTATAGCGAGCTTTTTTTCACTCCGACTCTTTGGCCCGATTTTACTCCAAAAGAGCTTGAGGGGATGATAGATAAGTTTAATAAAATCGAGAGAAGATTCGGCGGCGTAAAAGATGAATAATTATCTCTATTTGGCCGGTTTCACTCTCCTTGGACTTTTGATAGGCTCCTTTTTGAATGTTTTGATTGTAAGGATTCCAAAAGGAGAGAGCGTAGTTTTCCCATCCTCTCATTGCGTAAAATGTAACAATAAGCTTAAATGGTGGCACAATATTCCCATCCTCTCTTGGCTTATTTTAGGTGGAAAATGCTACTTTTGCAAAGAAAAGATATCTTGGCAGTATCCTCTTATAGAGGCTTTGAGCGCTTTTATTTTTGCTCTCTCTTACCTAAAGAGCGAAACTTTGCTTCAAGCTTTGGTGGTCTCTTTGGTTTTTGCTCTACTGCTTGCGTTATCGGCTATAGATTTCAAATACAAAGAGGTTCCGGATAGCTTGAATCTATCCGCTTTGACTTTGTCTATTTTCTCTTCAAAGGATATTATAGGCAATTTTCAAAACGCTCTTTTGTTTGCGGGAGCCTTTACGCTTCTTAGATTTTATCTTTCGTTTATTTTGAAAAAAGAGGCGATGGGAGAGGCCGATATTATGATAGCCGCTACGATAGGGGCGATGGTGGGAGTGAAGCTTGGGCTTTTTACTATATTTTTATCGGCCGTTTTGGCTTTGATAGGTTTTGCGATAGTGGCGAAGAGAGATTATGAAATGCCTTATATTCCCTTTTTGGCTATGGCGCTTTTTGTAGTTTTTGTGTTTAGGGACTATTTTAGCTCCTTTTTGGAAAAGCTGTATGGGTAGAATCTCCAAATTTCTAATCAACAACTTTTTCAAAGTCTTTATTCCTCTCTTTTTTACGCTCTTTTTTATAGCCGCGATTATGTTTTTTATAATGATTTCCCGTTTTACTTCCTATCTTAGCCTTACTTTTTTGGAGCTTGGGGAGATTTTTGTATATTTGCTTCCGAAAATAATTATTTATACTCTTCCTGTCAGTTTTTTTATTTCCATGGCTATGACGGCTTTGAATATGTCTAAAGAGAGTGAAAATATAGTTTTGTTCTCTTTCGGGTATTCTCCTAAGAAGATGGCGAGGGTCTATTTTTTTTTGGCTTTTTTCGTTAGCGTATTTTTGCTCGTAAATTCCGTTTTTATTCTTCCTATCGCAAAACAGCTTTATAAAAATTTCTTGGAAGTTAAAAAGGTTGAAGCCAAAATCAACATAAAGCCTACGGAATTCGGGCAGAAGTTTTCGGATTGGATCGTTTTTATAAACAAAGCAGACAATAAAGGGTATAAAGATATAGTCCTTTACAATCAAAACAGCAAAAAAGATACGTTTATTTTGGCAAATCATGCCAAGCTAAATAGACAAACGGGGCTTTTGAATCTATCTTTAGCTAAGGGGAAGGTTTTTTATATCGAAAGAGAGGATATCAGACAGATAGATTTTTCCAATATGAATATAAATAATTTTCTAAGAGCCGAAGAGCTAAGGGACGATACCGTTTTGGAATATTGGATGAAAGCTTTTGATGATAAGAAAAGAGCGAAAGATTTTAGCTTTTTGATTTTGATTTCGGCTTTTCCTATGGTAAGCTACCTTTTTGCTCTGGCCATAGGGACGGTGCATATAAGGCATGATAGAGTTAGAATTTATCCTTATCTTTTTGCGATCGTGATAGCTTACTATATTTTGAGCGTGATCTTTTCCAAAAACGCTCCTTTTGTGGGGATTTTGGCCGTTCCTTTTATTTTTTATGTGATATCTAAAATCACTTTTAGAAAACGGGTTTTGAGGAGATTTTGATATTGAGGGTAAAAATTACTCTTGCTTATGACGGTAGCAGATTTGAGGGCTATCAGATTCAAAAAAGGACTCCAAATACGGTAGCGGGGCGCCTTTATGAGGTGTTTTCTTCGCTCAATATAGATTCGAAAATCGAAGCAAGCGGCAGAACCGATACCGGAGTGCATGCGACGGGACAGGTGATATCGTTGGATATTCCCTCTTTTTGGAGCGATTTGAATAAATTGAAAACTTTTCTAAACAGAAAGCTTCTTCCCCATATTTATATAAAGAGAATAGAAAAAACGAAAGAGGATTTTCACGCAAGATATGATGCCAAAAGCAGAGTCTATCGTTATGTAGTTAGCGAAAGTGAACCGAATGTATTTTTGACATCTTATGTAACTTTTGTGGATAATTTGAATAAAACTTTTTTAAAAGAGGCGGCTAAACTTTTTGAAGGTACTTATGATTTTGAATATTTCAAGAAAACAGGAAGCGATACTAAAAATTTTGTAAGAACTATCTACAAAGCGGATGTTTACGATTACAAAGATTTTACTATTTTTTATTTCGAAGCAAACGGTTTTCTTAGAAGTCAAGTTAGAATGATGGTGGATTTTTTGCTAAAAATTTCTAGAGGCCTTCTTACAAAAGATGATCTGTTAAAACAGCTTTATAAAAAAGAGCTTATCTCCTCCACTCTCGCTCCTCCAAACGGTCTTTATTTGGCGAAAGTAAAGTATTGATTTTGTATGAAGTTTATTTTTTGGCTATAATATAGTTGTACAATTGAACAATTATTCAAGGTATATGATTGTGAAAGTTGTTATTGATACTTCTATAATTGTTGCCGTTATAATAAATGAGCCTGAAAAAAGTGAAATAATAAATTTGACTGAAGGAGCTGACTTATTAGCACCAAGTTCGGTGTTTTGGGAGGTTGGCAATGCTTTTTCCGCAATGTTTAAAAGAAAAAGAGCGGATTTTAATAAAGTAGTTAAAGCATTAAATATATTTAAAAATATTCCTATAAGGTTTGTAGATGTTGAATTGGAGAAATCTTTGCAAATAGCTAAAGAAGTAAATATTTATTGTTATGATGCCTATTTGTTAAGGTGTGCTCAAAAATATCATGCTCCTCTTATGACATTGGATAAAAAGTTATTGAATATAGCAAGGTCAATATATATAGATGTAATTGAGGTGAATTGAAATGGCTACATTGTACACTTATTCCGAAGCTCGCCAGAAACTTGCTAAAATTTTGGAAGAAGCGATTATGGAGGGTGAAGTATTAGTTAAAAGAAAAGATGGAACGATATTTATTATAAAACCTATTTCTATAAAAAAGTCCCCCTTAGATATCGAAGGTGTTGATTTGGATATTTCTACATCCGAAATTATTGATATTATTAGAGAGGGAAGAGAAAAAAGATATTAACAATATATTGAAAAAGTATCTTTTCTTAAAAACTTCTAAATAAAATCTAACTATGTAAATAATTTTATAATAAATTTAGTTTTATCTTTTTTATGCTATCATTCATCTAATAAACTTTAATTAGGATATTAGATGAACTGGTTAAGAGTACTTTTATTATTTATTTTTTTGTATATTTTTTCTTTTGCTAATTCTTTTGCAAACGGTTATATGCTTGTGGATGAAGAGTTTATAGATGAAATGATTCAAAAGCATGATTTCGATAGAGACTATTTGGAGAGTATTTTCTCTACCGTTTCTATTCAAGAGAGAGCTCTTCAAATTTACGCTCCGAAACCGAAAAAATCTGAAGATGTCTCTACGAAACCTAAAAAGAAAGTCTATTATTGGCCAAAATATAAAAAGATTTTTATAACTCCTCCCAAAGTCAGAGCCGGTGCGCTGTTTGTAAAAAAGCATAGAAAGGCTTTAAAAAGAGCTTACGAAAAGTATGGAGTGGATCCGTATGTAATAGCCGCTATTATAGGGATCGAAAGTCATTACGGAGAGAATACCGGCAAATATAGAGTTTTGGATACGTTAAGCACTTTGGCTTTTATACCTAATAGGAGAAATAAATTTTTTAAAAAAGAGCTTGAGGAGTTTTTGGTTTTTACTCAAAAGACCTCTTTCGATCCTTTAAAAATCAAAGGTTCTTATGCGGGAGCGATAGGGTTGGGGCAGTTTATGCCAAGCAGTTATAATTTTTTTGCCGTTGATTTCGATATGGACGGTTTTTCGGATCCGTGGGATAGTGAGGATGCCATAGGGAGCGTAGCTAAATATCTTAAAGAAAACGGATGGGTTAAAGACGGTGAGATTGCTGTAAGAGCCGGATATCCCGGTAAAAGATTTAATAAATTAAGGACAGGATATAGTAGATTTTATTATTTAAATAAACTTAGAAAATATGGAATCTATCCCAAAAAACCGGTAAGAAATAGTAAAAAAGCCGCTTTGATAAAACTGGAGAATGAAAAATTTGACGAACTTTGGCTTGGATTTAAAAATTTCTATGTAATTACACGCTATAACCATAGCGCCTATTACGCTATGGCGGTTTATCTTCTTGCCCAAAAAATCAAGAATATTTCTCATTGATTTTGAATTTGGTAGTGAGTCAAAATTATTTTTTTGATTTTTTGACAATTGCGGAAAATAATTCTTGATTTAACTTCTTTTTTCTTATTTGTCTTATAAAAAAGTCAGAAAATTTTTAATATTCGTATATAATTTTAAAAGCTTTTTATATAAGTTTTTATAATATTAATTAAATTCTCTTTAATGCATTTTTAGGTGTTACAAAATGGAAAATTTGTAACATTTTTAAATAAAGAGCTGTTTTGACTGTTACTTTTTGTATTTTTTAATTATAAGGTGTATAT
>JAADDG010000092.1 GCA_013154075.1 Campylobacterota bacterium
ATATCGTTATCGGTATTTTTATGATTTTGATGGGATACTCTTTGATGGGTAAGATAAAGTTCCTAACTTCCATAGAATCCTCATTGGCTACGAGCTCTTTTGTAAAAAAGGCTTTTTCCAAACTGATTCACTCCAAATCTCTATCAAGCTTTTTTCTTTTAGGGATGTTAAACGGTTTTTTGCCTTGCGGTTTGGTATATTTTTTTGCGGCGTCCGCGGCAAGTACCGCTTCACCTTTTTGGGGAGGGGTCGTAATGCTGGTTTTCGGACTCTCCACTATTCCCGCCCTTTTGGGATTCGGCCTTTTTGTAGGATACTTTAAAAATACCTCTTTTAGAAATATTATGATTAAATTGGCTTCATTGGTGATTATGGGTTTCGGTTTTTATATGATTCATAAAGGGTATTGGTTCATAACAGATCCTAACGCTTCGATACATACCTGCCATTCCCATTAGATTTTGGTATAATTAAAATAAATATTTAGAAACGGGTGTCACACTTAAAATGAAGAGGTTTCTTGCGGTTTTGCTACTTTTGCATACCTTTCTTTTTGCCAAGTACGTATATATCAATGAGGGGATAATAACGCCCATAGACGTTACTAAAACGGAAGAGCTTGGTAAAGAGCTTTATGAAAAGACCGGAATCTCTTTATACGTAGTGGCCGTTAAAAAGATAAAAGATAAAGATTATAATAGTTTTGTAGAAAAAATAACCAAAGATCTTCAAAAACCTTATCTTCTTTTACTCTTTTCGAGAGACGATCATAAGGTGGATTTTATCGAATCTCCGAAACTTAGGCATTTGATAGATAAATATAGCGTTTTGTCTTTTCACGGTCCCATAATAAGAGAATTTTTTACCAACAATCCTTACAAATATAGTGCCGGGCTTTTTAAAGGTTATATCTATGTAGCCGATAAGGTTGCGGATATCTATCATGTAAAACTTCTTACCAATTTGGGTGTGATAAATAGAACCATATACTATCTTTTTAAATATACGGTATTTGTAAGCTGGGCTATAATAGCGGCTATTTTTGCGATATTCTTTTATCGATTATATAGAAAGAGAAAAAAGAGAAGATCTTAAAGATACTTTTTGATAGCCGCTTTGGCTTCTCTCTCGGCTTCTCTTTTTTTGATGGTTTCTCTTTTATCATGCAGTTTTTTACCTCTTGCCAAAGCTATTTCCACTTTGACAAGATTCTTATCATTTAAATAGATCGATAGAGGCACTATCGCAAGTCCCTCTTTTGTTACTTTTCCAAGAAGCTTATCTATCTCTTTTCGATGTAAAAGCAGTTTTCTTGCTCTTCTTTCATCCGGTTTGAAGTAGGGGTTTGTAGTATCGAGATATGAGATGTGAGCGTTTAGCAAAAAGGGCTCTCCCTTGATTATCCTAACGAAGCTATCTTTCAGATTTACTCTGCCTTGTCTTATGGCTTTTACTTCGCTTCCCTCAAGGACGATTCCCGCTTCATACTTTTCTAAAATCTCATAATCGAAAAAGGCCTTTTTATTTTTGGCTATAATTTTTCTACCCATTTCTCACCCTAAAAAAAGAACTTCCGCTTCCGCTAAAAAACAGATTTTTATCTTCATACTCTTTTAGCCCTTTGCAAAGTGTTTTAGCCGGCAAAAAGAGATCATTCAACTCCTTGGAAGAGAAGTTTTCCAAAATATCTTTGCTTTTCATATTTTTTAATTTATCTGTCAATTTTCTGTTTTCCTCAAGCATATTTTCTTTTAAATTCTTTCTAAAAGTTTGATAAACCTTTTTTGTATCGCATTTTATTCGGGGAGTAATTATATCCAACTTTAAGCTCTCTTCCTCAAATTTCTCTACAATCTCTCCTATGCCAAACACATTTGCGCTTTCATATTCGTAAATGAAGAAAGAAACATCAGCCCCTATTTTTTCTCCTATTTTAGATAGCTTTTCTTTTGATAGTTTTAGATCCAAAATTTCGTTTGCCAAAATCAAAAAATAGGCCGCATTCGAGCTTCCTCCTCCAAGTCCCGCAAACTCCGGAATCTTTTTATCTATTACAACTTTGTGAGATTTAAAAAAATCCGCTACTTTGTCGCTTTCTTTGCTTAATAAAACGTATGCTTTATAGACACTGTTTTGCTCCAACGGACAGCTGAAATTTCCCTCTATGTCAAATCCGTTTTCGCTTTTTTCAAAAGAGACGGTATCAAATAGATCTCTTACAACCATAAATCTTGAGGCTATTTCGTGATAATTTCCTCTAATTCCGACTATCTTTAGAAATATATTTACCTTAGCATAGGATTTTATTCTCATTTTATCCTGCTTCTTAATTTTTGTAAAACGGAGTTTTCTATTTTGGCGTTGGCATTTAGGTTGCTTAGCCTTATTTCCTCTTTGATCTCCGCTCTTATTATGGGGATCTCTTTGGGAGCCTCTATTCCTATCTTTATGCTTCCCGATTTCTTATCCACTCCCAATATCTCTACGACTATATTGTCGTTTATTATCACCTTTTCTCTCTCTTTTCTTGTAAGAATCAGCATAATTTTATTCCGTTTAAAAGATATGATACTTTTTGATCCTCTATTTTTATTACGGATAAAAGATCGTTATTTTTCAAAAAATATTCTCCCGGCTCTTTTATTTTAAAATCTTTAATTTTAAGCTTTTTACCTTTAATTATATCTTCAATATCGCCCAAGTAGAGATTTTCTTGCAGGTTTAGATAATCGATTGGATTTAGAGCTTTTTGGTTCTCATAAAAAAACTCTCCCTCCCTTACTCTCTCAAGATAGCTTAGAGATCCGCAAACGCCAAGTTTTTTGGCGATAATCTCTCCTATGCTTCTTATGTATCCGCCTTCGGATACGGTGATTTCCAAAGTTAAAAACGGATGTCTGTAATGAAGAACCTTTAGATCGTAAATTGTGCTTTTTACTCTCTTCATTTCAAAATCGCTATTTTGTCTCGCAAGCTCGTAAGCCCTTCTGCCCTCTATCTTTTTTGCGCTATATTTGGGAGGAGTGTACTCTATCTCTCCTATTAGAAAGTCGGTGACGGCTTTTATCTCTTTTATGGAGAAAGGTTTTAAATTGTTTATTTTTGTGATTCCCTCTATATCCAAAGTCTCGCTCTTAGCTCCGAGCCAAAGGGTGGTTTTGTAGGTTTTTGGGGCTTTTTTTAAAAACTTGAAGATTTTGGTATATTGGCCGAAAGCTATTATCAAAACTCCTCTTGCAAAGGGATCGAGTGTCCCTGAAAATCCCGCCTTTTTTACTTTGTATTTCCTTTTGATTCTGTTTAGAAAGGAGTTTGAAGAGATAAAGGAGGGTTTATAGGCTACAAAAAGTCTGTTTTGACACTCCATCTATATCCTCTCTACGTAGTTTGCCAAAATATCTCTGTGTGTTCCTCCGAAGTTGATTTTCAGTTTGAATTCTCTTTTTACTTTACTGACAGAGAGTACTCTGCCTATTCCGAATATCTTGTGTTTTACAAGATCCCCTTTTTTGTAAGGGGTGGATTTTTCCAAATTCAAGCTTCCTTTAATAAGGCCGGTCTCTTTTAGGAATCTGCTTTTTGTGAGATTGCTTCTTTTGCCTCTGAAGAATCTGCTGTCCACATAGCTTAAGGTAAGCTCTTTTTTGGCTCTCGTGATGGCTACGTATCCGAGTCTTCTCTCTTCCTCTATATCGGTTCCTTCCCCTATTAGAGGGAAAAATCCCTCTTCCAAACCTATTACGAAGAGGTAATCGAACTCCAAGCCTTTGCTTGCGTGCACGCTCATTATGCATACGCTATCGTCGCTTATTTGATCCTGATCGCTCTCAAGAGATATTTCGTTTAGAAAATCTTCAAGAGAGCTTTGGGTATTTGATTTGAGATAGTCTTGATAATATCCCATAAACTCTTCTATATTGGCTATTTTTTCGTAAGCTTCGGGTAAAGAGGCGTAAAATTCTCTTAGTTTGAATCTTCTCTCAAGCTCTTCAAGAAGATAGTAGCTCGCTTCGTCGGCTTTTTCTCTAAGTTCTTCCAAATCGTCCGAAAATTTGGTTAGGTGTTCATATGCCTTTTTGGTTACCAATTTCTTTAAAAGATCTCTATTTTGAAGTATTTGATAAATTGAGCTTTTATTTTCGAAAGCGGCGTTTTCAAGCTTGTTCATAGCCACTTTTCCTACACCTCTTTTTGGTTTGTTGATGATTCTTTTTAGGGAAAAGTCGTCGTTTGGATTCATAACGACTCTAAGATAGGCAATTAGATCCTTAACCTCCGCTCTTTCATAAAATTTAACTCCTCCTACCATTTTATAAGGAATGTTTTCTCTATTCAATCCCTCTTCCAAAGAGCGGCTTAGAGCGTTTATTCTGTAAAGAACCGCTATTTGATTGTAATATACTCCTTTGTTTATAAGCTCTTTTATGCGTTTTGCTATGGATGCGGCTTCCGCGGATTCGTTTTGGGAGTGGAGTATTTTTACCTCTTCTCCTTCTTCTTTAGTGGCTTTCAGTGTTTTTCCGAGTCTGTTTCTGTTGTGGGCTATCAGGTTGTTTGCGGCATTTAGAATCTTTTGAGTGGAGCGGTAGTTGTATTCGAGTTTTATGATTTTTACGTCTTTGAATTGTTTTTCAAACTCCAGTATGTTTTTGATATTCGCCCCTCTCCATCCATAGATACTTTGATCGTCGTCTCCCACTACGCAAAGATTATTTCTCGGTTCCGCTATTAATTTCAATATCTTGTATTGAAGTTCGTTTGTATCTTGATATTCGTCCACCATGATAAATTGATATCTTTCGGAAATTTCCTCTTTTATGTCTTGATGTTCGCTAAGTATTTTATAGGTTAAAGCCAGCAGGTCGTCAAAGTCCACTAAATTGTTCTCTTTCGTATACTCTTCATATTTTTTATAGATTTGGGCTATTTTTTTGTATACAACCTGTTCCGCTCTCTCAAGAGCGACTTGGGGAGATATGAGAGAATTTTTGTATCTCGATATTTCGGAAGCTACGCTTGATGGAGGGAGCTCTTCGTCTATGCTCTTTATGATTCTTTTTTTGTCGTTGGTATCTATGATTACAAAAGAGTTTTTTCTACCTATTTTATCTATATGAAATTTTAAAAACAAAAGTCCGAATTTATGAAAAGTGCATAAAAGAGGAGGATATGGCACACTGCCTATCATACTTAAGGCTCTGTTTCTCATCTCCAAGGCTGCTTTGTTGGTAAAGGTTAGAGTCAGTGTGCTTGAGGGCGGAATACCGTTTGAAATTAGGTAAGCTAATCTTGTCGTTAAAGTTTTAGTTTTGCCGCTTCCCGCTCCCGCCAAAATCAAAAGAGGACCGTCTATATGAGTTACCGCTTCTTTTTGAGCTTCATTCAATTCTTTTAATATTTTTTCCATTTCTACGACACCCTTTAAGTATTAATATATTTTACTAAAAATATTATTAAATTTTTATACAATGCGTTTTTTTGAGGGATGAAATGAAATAAGGATAAATTTTTTTTGCTCTTTTATCGATAAGAAAAATGAATAATATTGCATTTATTATTAAAATTAGTTATAATTTATGAAAAGAAAAGGAGGCAGGAGATACCATCATGATAAAAAATTTTTCGCGTATAGAGACTTTTTTAACGGTTGTAAAGGGGAAAAGTTTTTCGAAAGCTTCTAAAAAGTTGGGTATCTCCCAGCCTGCCGTAACGCAGCAGATAAAGCTTTTGGAAGATTATGTAGGCAATAAGCTTGTAGAGAGAAAGAAAAACGGCATCGTTTTGACAAAAGCGGGAGAAGAGTTTTATAGAGTATGTTTAAAACTTGAGAGATGTATTTTAAATGTAGAAAAAGAGATTATAAAGATAATGAATAAGGAGCTTACGTTTATAATCGGAGCTTCTTTTATGATAGGAAACTATCTCGTTCCGGAATTCTTAAACGATTTGAAAAACGCCATTCATAACGAAGTTTTGATCAAAGTGGATCTTAGCGAAAACGTTTTGAATGAGGTTTTGGATAAAAAGGCCGATTTGGCGCTTGTTGAATCTCCGGTATTTTTGGAAGGGCTTATCTATAGAGAGTGGATGGAGGATGAGCTTGTTTTATTTAGCAACTCCCCTTTACCAAAATATGTAAAAAAAGAGGATCTTTATAACTTTCGATGGATTTGTAGAGAAGAGGAGTCTCATACCAGAAGATTGGTTGCGGAAGCTTTTGAAGAGGTAGGAATAGAGTGTAAATCTTTCAATATCGTAAGTGTAGTTACGAATCCCACCGTAGTTAAGCAAACCGTACTCAAAGCCGATAAAAACGGGCCTCCTACCGTGTCTATAATATCGAAATATGTAATTGCCGACGAGGTTGAAAACGGTACTTTGTATATGGCAAGAATCAAAAATATGAAATTTATAAGAAAGCTTTATATAGCTTATTTAAAAGAGAGAAAATACGATCCGTTTGTGGACAACGTAATTCAATATCTGATGAGCAAGAGGAAGATTCCTCTACACTCTCATCAAAGCCATTAAGCTACTTTTTTTTCTTTTTTTTGAGAAGTTTTTCGTTTTCGGGGTTGGAAGCGAATATTTTCATCGATTTTTCCAATCCCTCCTCATCTTCTCTATCTTCCTCTTCTTCATAAGGGTAGGAGAGATTTATAAATATAGGGTTGTCTTCTACGATTATTTGAAGGATGCTTGATATAGGTACGGTTACTATACTTCCTATATTCTCCGCTCCGAATCCCGCTTCGAAATAGAGATTTTTCTCATCCATCTTTGCCGATTCGTAAGTGTATCCCGCCAAAGCGAAAAGTATTACTTGTTGAAAATTTTGTGTAATTTCTTGAGGCAACGGGGGATCGAAAGTGATATCCGCGGTATTTGCAAGGATGGAAAAGTGGTAGTTGTTATCAAACAAAAAGCCCATTATTTCGCTTGCATGCCTCTTCATCATAAGAGCGAACTCTTTATTGCTTAAAACCTCATATAGCATTTTTTAACTTCACCTCTCTACTCTGAAATTTGCCACTACTCTAAAGCCTATCAAGGCGTTCATTATAGCAAGTTTTTTCATAAATTTTAGTTCATCGATATATATATCTTCTAAAAAAATTTTTTTATTCTCCAATAATTTCGCTCTCATCGTTCCCTTTAGGAGAGGCTCTCTTGGAGTGATCCATCTATTGCCGTCAAAAAACGCGATGTTGGCGATAGACGTATCGGTTATTTTGCCGTTTTTTACGATTATTATTTCATCGGCATTTTCTCTTCTTTTAAAGAGAGAGTCTATTTCGCTTCTGTTTAAAAATTTGTAATTATATACGATATCCGATTCAATTAATTTGAAACTTTCTATTTTTTTGGGTTTATAAGGAAAGAAGGATACGCTCTCTATTTTTTTGGAAGAATAGATTATTTTGCATCTGTAAAATTTCTCATCCGGCGGATTTATTATTTTTTCTAAATCAAAATATTTTTCAGTTTTTAGAAATTTTTTTAAACTTTTTTGCATTCTTATTTGATGAAACTTTAGATTAAAAGCTTTTTTATCAAAAACCTTTATCGTTTCAAATAAAAGGGACATAGATTTTATCCTGAAGCTCTTTGTATTCCGATAAAAGATCGCTGTCTATCGTAATTCCGCCTCCGCTTTTATAGATGAGTTTGTTTTCCGATTTTTCTATAAATCGAATCATTACCGCGCTTTTTAGGGTTTTATTTTGGTAGATTCCGAATATTCCGGTAAAAAATCCTCTTTGGTACCCTTCCACTCTTTTTATTATCTCTACGGTGCTTTTTTTGGGAGTTCCGCTTATGGATCCGGCGGGAAGGAGAGAAGTTATTATATCTCCTAATCTTTTATTCCAGTCTTTTGGAAGCTCTCCCGAAATTTTGGAGCTTACTTGCAGTAACTCTCTATCTCCGGCTTTGATCTTCTCTACGTATCGAAACTTTTCCACTCTTATTCTATTTGCCACCATCGCCAAATCGTTTCTAAGCAGATCCACTACCATCGTATGTTCCGCCATCTCTTTTTCGTTGGATAGAATTTTCTCTTTTGCGTTTTCTATCTTTGCGTCTATCGTGCCTTTCATCGGATATGTGTAGATTTTGTTGTTTTTAATTTCTATGAAGCTTTCGGGTGAGAAGCAGACGAATTGATCTTTGAAATAGAGTTTATATTTTGCGTCGCTGTATAAGTAGATCTCTTTTAGTGAATAGTTTATATCTATTGCAGAGGGGAATGTTAGATTTAGAAGATATGTATTTCCTTTTTTGATCTCCTCTTTTACTTCATAGAAGGCTTTTTTATATCTATCGAAGTTTATCGGAGTTTTTTTGTAAGGGATTTTTTTGTTTTTCGGAGGCTTTTTTGCCTCTATCTCAAATAAGATATCTTTTGGTAAATTGCTAAGAGGGGAGATGAAATGGTTTTTGGCTTCGAAATCTATTGCAAAGAAAATATCTTCATCTTTTTCCCCATAATAATTTAAAATCTTTCTTAGCATTAAGCTATCAATTTCTCCAAAACGGCCATTCTCACATAGACTCCGTTTTTTACCTGCTCTAAAACTTTGCATCTTGGATCGGATAGCATCTCATCGTCTATATCTATGTTTCTATGAACGGGCCCGGGATGAAGGAGTATGAAGTCGTAATCTTTGGCGATCTCTTTCGTTATGCAAAAGTCGGTTGCGTAATCTTCTAAAGAGGCGTATATTTGATTTGCATGTCTTTCGGTTTGGGTTCTAAGACTCATTACGATATCCACCTCTTTTATCACTTCTCTTATATTGTATGTGGTTTGAAGATTCGTTACCGGTAAAAATTGGGGAGGGGCGACCAAAATCACTTCAAGTCCGAATCTTGTTAGAAGTTCTATATTGCTGTTTGCCACTCTTGAATTTTTTATATCTCCTACAATTGCGATTTTTTTGCCCTCTACTTCATCGAAATACTCTTTTATCGTAAATAGATCCAAAAGGGCTTGTGTAGGATGGGCGTGCGCTCCGTCTCCTCCGTTTAGTATGGGACAGTTTATATAATTGGATAATATTTTCGGTACTCCGGCATCTTTGTGTCTTACTATGATGGCGTTTGGTTCCATCGCGTCTAAGTTTGCGGCGGTATCGAAGAGGGTTTCGCCTTTTTTGGAAGAGCTTTTGGAGATATCGAGATTTACCACTTCCGCTCCGAGTCTTTTGGCCGCTACTTCGAAACTGCTTCTTGTTCTGGTGGAGTTTTCGAAAAAGATGGTGATTATGAGTTTATCTTTTAGGATATGCTCGAAAGATCCGTTTTTGAACTCTTTGGCTCTTTCAAAAAGCTTTTCTATCTCCTCTTTCGAGAAGTCTTTCGTGTTTATTAGATGGCGCATCGGGATCCTTTTTTTAATGAGTAATTTTATCATAAAGAGCCTTTTGTGTTAAGGTAAAATCTTTAAATAAAGTTTCACGATTTTTTCACGATATTATTTTAAGATAAAATAAATATTAAAAGAGAAGGAGTATAAGATGAGAAGGATTTATGCTTTTTT
>JAADDG010000103.1 GCA_013154075.1 Campylobacterota bacterium
CTTGAACGAGCAGAGAGTCGCTGTGTCCGTGATAGCATCCCGTAAATTTTATGATGTCGTCTTTTAGTGTGTAGCCTCTTGCGAGTCTTATGGCGCTCATGACCGCTTCGGTTCCGCTGCTTACGAATCTGACTTTGTCCACTGTATCGAAAAGCTCCACTATCTCTTTGGCAAGTTCGGTCTCTACAAGTGTTGGAGCCCCGAAACTAAGACCTTTTTTGACGGCTTTTATTACCGAGTCCTCTATATCTTTATCACAGTGCCCGAATATCAAAGGTCCCCAGCTTTGAACATAATCGATATATCTGTTGCCGTCCAAATCGTATAAATAGGATCCTTCCCCTCTATCTATGAATATGGGAGTTCCTCCGACGCTTTTGAAGGCTCTAACGGGAGAGTCTACGCCTCCGGGAATATACTTTTTGGCTTCTTCAAATGCTTCTATGCTTTTTTGGATGTTCATTTTTGTCCTTTATTTTGGTTTTTTATGTAGTAGTATAGGCTCTCTATCTCTTTTGCCGTAAGAAAATAGGTCGGCATAACCTTGTGCTTTTTTTTGAAACTTTTAAAGAACTCTATTTTTGAAATATTATTGATGGAAGGAGATTTCAGCTCTTTTTTGATTTTTTGTTTGGTAGTTTTATCTTTTATGTAGTATACGGCTATTATTTTGCCTTCTCCTCTCTCTCCGTGGCATTTGTTGCAGCCTATTCCTCTTGGATTTTTGTAAAGCATTTTGGCATACTCTTTATAGCTTATAAAAGAGTCGTCGCCAAATAGAGAAAAAACCGCAAAAATGAGAAAAAGAGAAGCTTTTTTCATATTTTTACCTCTTATTTTATAAAAACGATATGATATCACAATTTTTATTACAATAGAACTAATGATATTGTTTTGGAAATAACGAAATTTTTATCTATATATAACGATGGAGAGTTGCATAAAAATCCTTTTGCAGTTTATAAAATTTTTGCAATAAGTGTAATAATTATAAGTGAGTTTAAATTTGATATAATTTATTATACCATTTTACTATTATTTTTTATAACAGTTAAGGAAATATTTTAATTTACTAAGGAAAATAATTGAATAGATCATATTCTTCACTATTTGCTCTTTCTATTGGAGACGCTTATGGAGAGCCGTTTGAAAATAGAGGATTATGTGGACATACATTTGATTTTGATTCTCTTCCTAAAGAAGTAACGGGGAAAATAACCGACGATTCTATAATGGCCGCTTTAGCTTATTTGGTAACTACGGAAAGTGGTATGGATATAGAGACTTTAAAAAAATCATATAAAAAGTGGGCCGAGACGGATGGAGCAATACATAATATAGGTATACAAACGGAAGATGCTCTCTTGAATGGAAAGTTGAGAAAGGATGGACAAGGAAACGGAGCGTTGATGAGAACCGTTCCTTATGCGTTAAAATTGTATGAATTTGGTTTTTCTAAAGAAGAGATCTATGATTTTATAAAAATGGAGAATGCTATAACTCATCCGAATGAAGAAGTTTCAAAATTATCTTTTTTATTTTTCAATATCGCTTTGGATGGCAATTTAAAACCGCTTTATGATCCTTTTTTTGAAGATGTAGTTGGTAAATTTGAAAAAGGTTACACCGCGTGGATGTATCATTCGGCTTTTATTGTTGTAGAAACCATAAAAAGAAAATTTGATTTTATAAATTCTTTGAGATATATCGTTTCGCAGGGTGGAGATACGGATACTAACTGCGCTATTTTCGGCGCTATTTATGGGGCAAACAGATATCCCGAGATTGATTTTTATTTGGATATTGAAGAAATTAAAAGTAAATATTTGGTTGATAAATAGTTTTTGAATTATTTTGTTAAGACTTATTTTATGCTACTCTTTTTTTATAAGTGGCTTGAAATTTCCTCTTTACCTCTTTTTAAATGAAAATGATATAATATCACTCTTTTAGTGTAAACATATATGAATAAAACTCTATAAAGGCAGAGAATGCAGATTTTGGACGGAAAAGCTCTTTCCGATAAGATAAAAAATAGAATCAAAGAAGAAACGAAAAAGCTTAAAGAAAAAGGAATAGTTCCGGGACTTGCCGTAATTTTGGTAGGGGATGATCCCGCAAGCCACACTTATGTAAGAATGAAAGAAAAAGCCTGCGAGACTACCGGTATTTACTCCATAGTACACAAGATGCCTTCCGATATCAGCGAAGAGAAGATTTTGGAAACTATCAGGATGATAAACAACAATCCCAATATAGACGGTATTTTAGTACAGCTTCCGCTGCCTCCTCAGATAGATACGCAGAAAGTTTTGGAAACGATAGTGCCTGAGAAGGATGTGGACGGTTTTCATCCTTTCAATGTAGGAAAGCTTGTTTTGGGGCTTGACGGTTTCGTGCCGTGCACTCCCCTTGGAGTTATGAGACTTTTGGAAGAGTATGAGATAGATCCTAAAGGTTTGGATGTTTGTGTAGTGGGAGCGAGCAATATCGTGGGAAAACCGATGTTAAATTTGCTTTTAAACGCTTTTGCTACGGTCGATATCTGTCATATTTTTACCAAAGATCTGGCCTTTCATACCAAAAGGGCCGATATGGTGATAGTGGGAGTCGGAAAACCCAATCTAATAACCGCCGATATGGTCAAAGAGGGAGCCATCGTTATAGATATAGGAATAAACAGACTTGAAGACGGCAGACTTGTAGGAGATGTCGATTTTGAAAACGTAGCTCCCAAAACCTCCTATATCACTCCTGTTCCGGGCGGAGTGGGCCCTATGACTATAGCGATGCTTCTTGAAAACACTTTGAAAGCTGCCAAAAGAAGGTTAAAATAGATGAAAGAAAAGCTAAAGAAACTTTATGATTTTTCCAATACTTGGACGGGCACGATTATTATCGTCCTGCTTGTCATCTTTTTCGTCGCACAAGCTTTCGTCATTCCGAGCGGTTCTATGAAAAGAACTCTTTTGATAGGAGATCACCTTTTTGTAAAGAAATTCGCTTACGGCATTCCCATACCTCATATTCCTTGGCTTGAGATTCCCGTTTTTCCCGATATTCACGGAAACGGCCATCTAATAGAGGGTAAAAGGCCTCAAAGAGGCGATATCGTGGTGTTTAGATATCCTGAAAATCCCTCCATTCACTATGTCAAAAGATGTGTAGCGGTGGGGGGCGATATTATAGGGCTTTTGAATAAAGATCTCTATCTAAGGCCTCATGAGGGAGACGAATATATCAAAAAGTATTACGATAAAAGAGATATCGTGGAGATAGACGGTAAACTGTGGGTTAAAAACCCATACAAAAGACTTTTCCCGGGTATCCAAAACGATCCGAGGATCAAACCAAACGGAATATATCCCGAGCAGATTTTCAATTTTCCTCCCGTTAAGGTTCCAAAAGATCACTTTTTTATGATGGGAGATAATAGAGATCACTCAAACGACAGCAGATTTTGGGGAACGGTTCCCTACTCTTTGGTAGTGGGCAAACCTTGGTTTGTCTATTTTTCTTGGGATAGGGACTATAAAATCAGATGGAACAGAATAGGGAGATTTGTGGATACTTTGCAAAAAGATCCGAGATTTATCGATAAAAACGTATCTTTGGGGGACGTAATAGAATGAACCCTTTCGATTTAGTCCAGATTGCGGCTATGATTTTGGCCCTGGCCGTGGCTATTATAGGCCATGAGATAATGCACGGGCTTGTTGCTTACAAATATGGAGATCCCACCGCTAAGCTTGCCGGCAGACTTAGTATAAATCCGATAGTTCATGTGGATATAGTAGGAACCATTATAGTGCCGGCTCTTTTATATTTTTCGCACGCTCCTTTTTTGTTCGGATGGGCCAAACCCGTACCGGTCAATATGCAGGTGGTTATCAATAGAGGCGGATATATGGCTGCGGTTTGGGTGAGTCTGGCCGGAATCGCTTATAATTTCGCTTTGGCTCTTTTGGCCTCTTTTATTATAGGTTTTTTCCCTGAGGCGAGAAGTTTGACGGGAGCCTTTTTTGAGTTCTTTTTATATTTTACCGTCGTTTATAATATAGTTTTGGCGGTTTTTAACCTGATGCCGATTCCTCCGCTTGACGGCGCCAATGCCGTTATGTATCTTGCTATGAAAATGAGGCTTTTTGGTTTTGCCGATTTTATGAGTAAAATTTTCCCTTACGGGATGATATTTTTGATTATCGTTTTGGCTACTCCTTTGTCGGATGTGGTTTTTTATCCCGCTTTTTATTTGATTAAGATTTTGTTGTAGGTGAATTTATGAAATTTGTTGTAAAAGAGCCTATTTTGGGTTTTGAGGATATAAAAGAGGTGGAGCTTTCGAAGATAGACGATGTTTTTATGACTCTAAAAGCTTCAAAGCCTCCTAAAGATATCTCCTTTACGATGGTAAATCCGTTTATTTTAAGAGAATATAATATCGATATTCCTCAAAAATACAAAGAGCTTCTTGAAATAGATGAAAATAGCAATATTTTGATTTTAAATAGTATGATTTTAAACTCTCCCATAGAGGAGTCGGAGATCAATTTCATAGCCCCTTTTATTTTCAATGTGGATAAGTCCTTGATGGCTCAAGTGATTTTGGATAGTGAGAAGTATCCCGATTTCGGGCTTACCGAAAAGATATCGAAATATCTTTCGAAGGATTAAGATATGAAACTTACGATTATAGGTACCGGTAAAATGGCCGAAGCCATTATCGAGGGGATCTATAGAGATATCGATGTTACGGTTGTAGGAAGAGACGAGGGAAAACTTAAATATTTTCAAGATAAGTTCAACGTAAAAACCAAACCTTTGAGCTATTCAGTGGATATCTCCAATGAGAACGTTTTGCTTGCCATAAAACCTTTTGCTCTAAGAGATGTGGCAAGAAAGCTAAAAGGTGAGGCTTTGATGCTTCTTTCCATTTTGGCGGGAGTTACGATAGAGAGTTTGAGAGAAAATATCAAATCTCAATATTACATAAGAGCGATGCCGAATTTAGCTGCCGCTTACCAAAAATCCATGACGACTTTAACGGGTGACGAGACTTGCAAAAAAGAGGCGGTTTTTATATGTGAGAAGTTCGGAAAGGCTTTGTGGCTATCAAGCGAAAAGGAGCTTGATATAGCTACGGCGATAGCTGGCAGTGGGCCGGCTTTTTTGGCTTTGGTAGCGGAGAGTATGAGTGACGGGGGCGTAAACGAGGGGCTTAAGAGAAAAGATAGCGAAATTTTGGTTCAAGGGCTTTTTGAGGGATTTTACGAGCTTTTGAGTCACAAGCATCCCGCCATTATCAAAGATGAAGTGATGAGTCCCGGCGGAACTACCGCTGCCGGGGTGGAGGCTTTGGAGAAAAATAAGGTTAGATTTTCTTTCATATCCGCTATCAAAAGAGCTTATAAAAGGGCTAAAAAGTAATATAAACTTGCCGATATATAGAATAGATAAGTTCTAATTCTATATAAAGGCAAGGCTTTGAAAAGAGTACTTCTTATAATCTTACTGTTTATCACTTCCGTTTTTGCCAACTCTTTCGATACGAGTCGTCTTAGAGAGTTTTCTTTGAGATTCGGCGGAGAGCATGAGAATATAGTCGGAGATTTTACGTTTGCGGGAGCGTCCGTATTGTGCGTAAAGAATTCCGAGGGCGAATGTGATTGGAATTATGACGGCTATCTTTACAACGCCGATACCAAATTCGTTCGAGACGATTCTTCCATAGCCTTAAATTCCGCAAAAGCTACGTTAAATCTTCCGCCCGAAGTTGAAGGTAAGGATATAAAATGGGCGGGTCTTTATTGGCAAGGGCACATAGAAGGAAGCGATCCGAGCGAGTACGAAGAGAAAATCGCCGGATTTAACGAAGTGGTTTTCGAGACTCCCGACGGGGTTAAACACACTATCTCCGTTTCACCTTCCGATAATAATGCGGCTAACTATTATACTTTTGTAAGCAATGATTACGACTCAAATAACGGATATAGGTTTTTTTATCAATGTTTTGCCGATGTTACGGATCTTGTAAAAAATTCATATTCTGCTTCTCAAAAAACTTTTATAGTGGGAAATATAAAGACTACCGAGGGGGAAGATAGCTTCTATCACGATCCTTTGGCCGACGGAGCTTTGATCAAATACGGTCATTGGGGAGGCTGGAGCCTTATAGTGGTCTATGAGAGAAACAGCGTAGATCAAGCTTACAAAAACATCTCCATTTTTGACGGGTTTCAAGTTCTAATCCCTATGCCGAACGATCCGGTAAAAAGTATAGAGATTCCCGTTAGCGGCTTTTTGACTCCTCTTAGCGGAAGTGTAGATTCGAGACTTTTGTATTTTGCTATGGGCGGAGAGAAGAAGATCTCAAGAGACAGTATGGAGATATATAAACAGCATGCCGAGGAGTATGAGAAGGTAAGCAACGCAGTAAACGCCCAAAACAATGTCTTAAACGGAAGTATCTCTTTTATGGGAAATTACATAGATCCTTCTAAACAGTATATGCCGGGACTCGATCTTGATCTTTTCGATAGCAGTCCGTGGATGGAAAACGATCAGAATATGACCAAACTAAAACTTAGTGCCGTTTTTGAAGATAGTAACGGTGATCAGACTTTTACCGGAGTAATCGCTTTCTCTACCAAAATTCATTCCCCTTTGATAGATAACTTCTTGAAGACTTCCGATAAGGGAAGCGATACGGTTTTGAATGCGGGTGATGAGATAGAGTATAGACTCGATTTTAACAACTCGGGTAGCGAAATAGCGAGCGATATTACCATTTATGACGATTTTACCGAGGATAATCTTAGCGCTTTTATAGAAGATGATAAAGATAGTATCCTAAAGTCCATAAGATTGTCCGCGGATAACGATCCGGAGCATTTTTATTGCTATGAAGGTGCTTCGGCCGAAGGGTGCGATTATGCTTTTGACGACGAGCAGAGTTGTGATGTGGATTTGGATGAAAACGGTTCGGTAAAAGGGGTGCATTGTACTTTTTCCTCCTTGGATGTGGGTCATAGAAGAGTGATGAAGTTTAAAGTGAAAATCAAAGAGGATTTTATCAGCTTTTCGGATCATAGGGTGGTAAACCAAGCCCATTCGAGATATAAAAACGCAAGGACCGGAGAGTGGGTGGATGCAATGGGAAAGAGTAACGTTTATGTAGCCGGAATGATTAGAAGAGCCGTTATAGATGACGGTGAGTTGGATGTAATAGATGCCTCTTTGGCTACATATGAGAAGTATAAAGGTTTGCATACGAAGATAGCTAAGGAGAGATACGGGTTTAAGGTTGTTAGTTTGGATCCCTCCTTTCGTATGAGACCTTTTCAAAACGATAGGGACGTAATTTTACTCTTTAGAATTATAGATTTGGATGATCCCTCTTATAGCTATCTTTTGAAAGATACCTCTTTTAGAGTTAAGAGGGCTTGTATGAGAAAGGGTATGAATTATGCCGATTTTTTTGATGCGGTGATGCCCTCAAGAGCCATAAAAAGAGCCAAGATTAGAGCCAAATATATAAACTTCTTAAAACAATACGCAAGAAACAGGCATATGTGTCTTTTAAGAAACCAAAATAGAGGAAATATCGCCGATATGCCCGAATGCGTGGAGGATACCGTGATGTATAAGGAGGCTTTCGGAGAAGACGCTTATAACAGATGTATTTTAAATAACGGATCTCCTTGTAAAATGGGCAATGAAGGCAAAGGAGCCGCACCTTACGATCATGAGGAGGGGTGTTATGAGTGTACGGCGGACGCTTTGGGAAGCTATATAGATTCAAGTGACGATTTTGCTATAAGACCTTTCGCTTATAGGTTCGATATTCCGTCAAAAGCTATAGCCGCTGACGATTTCTCTTTGAAAGTTAAGGCTTTGGATAAAGATCTGAATGTTTTGAACAACTACAACGAGAGTATCAATAACTCTTACAAAATAACATACAAAGATGATAAAAGTTCTTGCTTTACCGGAATTTTGGATCTTACCAACGCTAATTTCTCAAACGGTTTGTTGAATAAAACCACCAGGTATAGCGAGATAGGAAAACTTGATCTTAACATTTCGGAAATAGCCGGAAGCGAATTTGCTTTGACTGATAGCGACGATACTCCTTTGAGCGATAGATTGATCCCTTCCGCTTCAGCCTCCATGGAGTTCATTCCGAAAGATTTTTATGTTACGTGGACTTTGGAAAATGCGAATACTCTAAAAAACTATACCTACTATTCAAACGATCTTTTGAATATGGGTGCCAAACTTAAAGCTTTTATTAAAGCAAGAAATAAGAGCGGAAATATTGTCAGAAACTATTCAAACGGCTGTTATGCCAAAGATTGTAATCTGACAATTACGATGTCGGCGGATGGTAGTGACACCTCTACTTTTAAATTAAAATGGATGGATTTTTATAATCCTTCTCATAGAAACGATAACGCATTAAATTTCACTCTTCCTTTATCTTCAGGCAATTTTGTAGTGGATATCGCTTCAAGCGGATTTTTAAACGGTGAAAGTAATCAAACCGTTTTGGTAAATTTCGATAGAAGTGTGGATAAAGCTTTGGAGCCTATGAAGGTCAAATTTTCGAAAGTGAAGGCCAACGATGCCGATATCTGGGGAGAGTCTTTGCATGACGAATATCTTTACTATTATTATGCGAGGATGGAGTGCCTCGATCAACCCAATATCGTAGGAGCCACATTGAACGATGCTCCGATATATTATGAAGTTTATTGTAAAAATTGCGATAAGAGCGTCTTTACTCTGGCAAACGGATCTTTAAGTAGAAGCGGAGATCTTTTTTGGTATCAAAATAATTTTCACTCCTCTTTTGACGGGAAAGTCGATTCGTACTCTTCCGAGCATGGAACTTCTGTTAGTGACGTACAGCTAAGGAGTTTCGATCTTACGGCTCCGACTCTTCCTCATAGCGATACGATCCATTTTACGCCATCTTCGTGGCTTGTTTACGATAGTGCCGATCCTTCGGCTACGGATATAACTTTTAACGTAACGTTTTTGAATGCGGATACCAAATGGGCCGGAGAAGGGAAGTTGGGACACGTAGTGGATCAAAATATATCCATTAGAAAAAATAGGAAAATATCATGGTAAGAAAAGCTTTTACACTGATTGAGTTGGTCGTATCGATAGTGGTTGTAGGAATAGCTTTTATGACTATTCCTCTATTTTTGTCCGATTCCAAAAGTAACGACGAGTTTGCTTTGGAGCAGGAGAGTATTTTGGCCGCAAAGACGAAGGTTCAAAATATCACCTCCTATAGATGGGATGAAAACAGTTACG
>JAADDG010000131.1 GCA_013154075.1 Campylobacterota bacterium
AGGTAAACGATTTGGATATGGTTATCGTCCCTATAGGCGGAGGAGGATTGATAAGCGGTATAGGCTCCGCCATAAAACAGCTCGATCCAGACATCAAAGTGATAGGCGTCGTAGCGGCCGGAGCTCCGGCAATGTACAACTCTTTCAAAGCGAAAAAAGCGATAGACTCCACAACTGTCAGAACCATAGCCGACGGAATCGCCGTAAGAGACGTATGCGAAAAGAATCTAAAATATATCTTGGAAGTGGCCGACGATATCGTAAAAGTGGACGACGAAGAGATAGCAAACGCCATTTTGTTTTTACTTGAGAAACAAAAGCTCGTAGTGGAAGGCGGAGGAGCCGTAGGAATAGCCGCTTTGATGCATGACAAAATCAAATACAAAGAAAATTCGAAAATAGGCGTAGTTTTAAGCGGCGGCAATATAGACGTGCAGATGCTCTCGGTAATTATCGAGAAAGGTTTGATAAAATCTCATAGAAAAATGAAACTGCTTGTAACTTTGGTGGATAAACCGGGAAGTTTGATGAAGCTTACCGACCTTCTAACAAAAGAGAGAGCAAATATCACTCATATAGGATATGATAGAACCTCCACAAGTCTCTCTTACGGAGATGCAAACGTAACGATGGCTTTGGAAACGAAAGGAAAAGAGCATCAAGAGAGTATCAGAAGAGTATTAAGAGAGCACAATTACAAATTCAAAGAGGAGTTTTAGAGTTTGAGGGTTTTTGCGTTTTTGTTATATTTATCGATCTTTGCCTTCTCCTCCACTCTGCATCTATCCATTTCGGCAAATCCGAGCAGAGTAAACCCGATCCTTGCAACCGATAGTGCAAGCGGAACGATAGCCGAGTGGGTTTTTGACTCCCTGCTCGATTATGACAAAAACGCAAACATCAGATTAAAACTTGCCGAAAGCTACGAATTCAAAGACGATACGACTCTGATTTTCAAACTGAAAAAAGGAATCAAGTGGCACGACGGAGCGCCTTTTACTTCTCAAGATGTGGTTTTTACATATCAAACCATCACATCTCCCAAAATTTTCACTCCCTATTCAAGCGATTTTAGATACGTAAAAAGCGTAAAAGCCTTAGATCCCTATACGGTGGAGGTAAAATATAAAGAGCCCTACTTCAAAGCTTTGGAAATTTGGATGATGGGAATACTTCCAAAGCACATTCTGGAAAAAGAGAAAGATTTGATGACAAGCTCTTTTAATCAGCACCCTATCGGAACGGGCCCTTATAAACTAAAAGGCTTCGAAATCTCAAAAGATATCGTTTTAAACGCAAATAGAGAGTATTACATTCATAAACCGAATATCGATAAACTGGTATATCACTTCATTCCCGATCCGTCCACTCAATTTCTGATGCTAAAATCTCACAAACTCGACGTAGGCTCTCTATCTCCTTTGCAGTATGAAAGACAAATAGATAAAAGTTTCAAAGATTTTTATGCAATTTATGAAAATATCTCCCACGGATATACATATCTTGGATTCAATCTGAAAAATCCCAAATTCAAAGATAAAAGAGTAAGAAAGGCTCTAAGTCTTGCGATAGATAGACAAGAGCTTGTAGATATTCTCTTTTTCGGTCACGCAAGAGTTTGCACGGGCCCCTTTATGCCGGGAACTTTCGCTTTTAACGAAGATGTAAAGGCGCCAAAAAGAGACATTAAAAAGGCAAAAGAGCTTTTAAAAGAGGCGGGATACGATGAAAAACACCCTTTAGAATTTGAAATAGTTACAAACTCCAACAACTCTCTTAGAATGTATGCGGTACAAATTATTCAACACCAACTAAAAGAGATAGGCGTCAAAGTAAAAATAAGAGCGATGGAGTGGCAAGCCTTCTTAAACACCGTCGTAACTCCGAGAAGATTCGAAGCTATCGTTTTGGGGTGGGGGCTTGGACTCATGCCGGACGCTTACTCCATTTGGCATAGCGATAACGATAAAAAGGGAGGATTTAATTTCATCCATTATAAAAACGAAGAAGTGGACAGACTCATAAAAGAGGCGGAGAAAACCATCGACAAAAAGAGACTCTCAAAAATCTACAAAAGAATATTCAAACTGATAGTGGAAGATAATCCCTACCTATTTCTATACATTCCAAACTCCATAACCGCGGTCAATAAAAAAATCAAAAACGTCTCACCTTCAATCATCGGAGTAATGCATAACGTAATAGATTGGATAAAACCGTAAAGAGACTAAATTTTTTCCGTTAAAATCCGAAATTATAATAAATAAACTTCGGATAAAAGAATGGACGGAAAATTAATAGAATTAGTAAACGGAGCGATAATAGAATCCCAAATGATCTTTGCCAAAGAGCATAAGATCCCTCTTTGTATAGCGAGAATGGAGTATGAAAAACAGCCGATTACCGAAGAGAGGTTCAAAGACAGCATAGCTTTCGTACACGCCTTTATAGATTACAATCCTCTTCTTTTGGATAGAGACAATACCTATCTTCTATTTCTAAAAGATGTCCGAATACATAGCGCCGTTAAGATGATGAAAAAACTCATCTTCAGTCTAAAAATAAAGTTCTCCATCAAAATCAACAGAATCTCCGTAACGCTTGTGGATGAAAGCGATTCTTTGTTTACTTTGATGGAGAGGCTCGATAGATACTTCTTACTAATCAAAACATCAAAAAACGAAAAGATATTTTACGGAACGAAAGATTTCGACTTTTTAGCCGAACAAAACAAGATGGAGCTTTTAAACTCCATATTCAAAAAAGATCCGGAAATCAAAGTCTATAATTTCTTTAAAAACATTCCGTTAATAGAGGAAGCGAGAGTTACCAAATTCTCGGACGACTTTTTACAAATCAAGATAGACTCTTCCAAACTTAGTTTCTATAAGAAAGATAAATCCATCTATCTTGAGCACAACTTGCTTCCCGACATTCTCAAAGCCGATATTTTTAAAATAGATTTGATGAATTCAATCATATCTCTTTACAATATAGAGTTTTTAGACAGCTCCCCGGTAGATAGAGAAGAGATCAGAGTCAAACCTCACAAAAATATCACCGCAAGCGTCTCATACGCAAACAGAGTGCTTTTTGAGGGAATGATAGTGGATATATCCATAAACTCCGTCCTTATAGCCACCCAATTGGCAAAACTCGAAAGATTCAAAAACGTTCAAACGGAAAATATTGAGTTCGATATCAAATTCGACCTACCCTTTCCCAATAAAACGGTACTTATTAAAGTAAAAGGCAAAATAGTAAAAATGATGGGAAATCAAGTGGTATTTACGATCACTCCCAATGCCGTCACGAAATCAAAGCTATCTTCCTACATTTCCCTAAGACAGCATCAGCTAATTGCGGAGTTGGAAAGAGAGATGAAAAGCTCCTATGAGCTTACCTAACTCTTTTTAATTCCGCCTCTTTATAATTCTCTTCCAACTCATTCAAATCGTAAAGAGTATTGAAATCATCTGAGAATCTAAACTTTATAATTTTCCCTCCCATCGAAAAAGGCCCCATCTTAAATCTTCTACCTACTCCTATATCGATGGTTTTTTTCTTCTCGTCATACTTGACTATCGTATAAACATCCTCTATCTTATCTCCGTTTCTGATCATCGTCATTTTATAATCATCAGTAAATATAAACTCCTCGTTATCACCCTTCCAATGCCCTACTATATGCTTTGCGAAAGAGGAGAGCTTTTTTGGAGTCTCTTGTACGCTTTTAGATTCGTTAGAGATTTCCAGCGACTCGCTTTTTACCTTAGGTTTGATAGTCTTTACGATTTTATCTACAACCACCCAAGTACCGTCTTTTTTCAAAGCAATCGTTTTATCTCCCATTTTAGCCAAAGTCACTTCCTGCCAAGAGCCGTCTTTGTTCAAAACAGCCACCTTCCCATCCGGCATTACGACCGCATCAACAGCAAAAAGAGATAAAGATAGAAATAATAAAACTAACGATTTTTTAATCATTTCCAAAACCTTTAAAAAGAAGATGAAAGAGAATTACAAAGAGGAGAAAAAAAGATGCGGGGAGAAACCCCGCAAAAGGGGAAAAGATATAAATTAGAATTTATATCTTGCAACTACCCTTAGAAGATCTTTGTCGTCTTGATCGTTGTCGAATGATTGATTTACATAAGCGATCAACAAGTTGGTTCCAAGAACTTTAGTTTTGATGATTACGTCCAACTCGTCAAGATCGTTGTTAGCACCTGCAAGGTTTTTGTCTCCCGCATCTGTCATAGCATATTGAGCTATCAATTTAGCTCCGTAATACTCAGGAGTTACAACTTTCAATTGAACCGTAGAAGCATCTCTTTTGATAGAACCTTGGTTTAGAATTTGTTGTACAAATAGTTTTGTTTTTACTCCGGTTCCTACGTTGTGGATAGGAATATCACCGTCATCTACATCGTCATATGCTACGCTAAGTCCGAATCCGTTAACTTTAGCGGCCAATTTAGCACCATACATCGTAGTATCTTCCAATCCGTCATCGCTCGGATTTACGTTAGCGTAGTGAGCTGCAAGAGTCAAAGGAACGCCTACGTCCATTTTATATGCAAGCTCCGCCCATACTGCAGTTGCCAAGCTTGTTAGGTTGTATGCCCAAAGATTTGCGTTCAAGTTAGGAATACTTTTATTCAAAAGTCCCAACACATAAACGGCATTGTCGCTTCCGCCTGCAGGATTAACTGCGCCGAAAGTATCCATTACGGCACCAAGTCCGTTACCGTTTGCTTTATTAACCATACCTAATACAGCTGTCGTATCAGGAATGTCTTGGTTGATTAATACTGCAGCCTCAAAGCTGTTTTTAAACACGTTCCATCCCTCGCTGAATGCAAAAGGAGTGTTCAAGTATTGTCTACCGATTTTCAATGTAGTGTTTCCGGCAGTTTTGGCAACATATGCTTCAGGAATCCAATATCCGCCGAGATCTCCGTTAGTATCGCTTGCGGTTTGCATAACGCCGTTTACCAAATTGCCCTCTAAACCTGCAGTACTAATCATATTAGCAGTTACGCCGGCGCTAAATCCGTTTCCTAAATCGGCTTTGGATCTGATTTGCAAACCGACGTTTCCTCTTGAGCCGGCTTTATCGAAGAAGTCTAAATCGGCACTATCTTTTTGAAGAGTTTGATAGTAAAGAACTGCTTGTCCGCCGAATTGAACGTCAACGTCCGCCATTGCCGCACTTGTAAAACCAAGCGCCATAATTGTAGCTAAACTAAGTTTAGTGAAATTCATCTCTAACTCCTTTATTTTAGATTTCACTGTATCAAAATTATAACAAACATTTCTTAATAGGAATGATAAATTTACGTTTAAACTCAAAATAAAAGAATTTATGGGTATTTTCGTAATCTTTGTCACTGTTTCGTAACCGAAATATGGCATTTTTTAAGAGATTTTATCGTTTAAGAAAGTATTTAAAAGTCCCGAAGCTCTAATGAGCCTCAAGACCATATTTGGAAGCTATTTGAGAAAACTCTTTAGAATAAGCGAATCCCGCTATCATATCTTTGCGAGAAAGACCGTTTTTAGCTCTATCCACCCAATATTTAAGTCCTCCGCTGTCGGGTTCCCTTCCAAGAAAGGTTCTATAAAGCATAGTAACCACCTCTTCCTCTTTCAGATTTTTGGTTTTAAATTCCGGAGAGAGGAAAAAGTATATACCTATCTCTATAGCATTTTTCTTCTTCGATTTCAAAGCCTCTTTCCAATACTCCATCCCCCCTTTATCACTCTCCCTTTTCAAAGCGAAATTATAAAATCTCTCGATAAAAGCCTCTATCATATCATCTCTATCGAAAGCTTTCAGAGAGTTTTTCTCACAAATTAGACTCCAAGAGGCGTTTTTCAAAAAGATCTCATCAGCTAAAAGCTTTCTTGAGATAGCTCTACTTTTTAACTTCTCCAGATAGTAATTAAAAAGAGCCTCATCGCCATCTTTTTTTATGATTTTTAGAAGCATCAAAACATACTTTTCGTCCGAAAGTTTATATAAAACCTCCGGCTTGAATATCAGATCCTTAACCGCCTCATAAGCGCTATCTCCTTGAGAGAGTTTTCTTGCCAAATCGTCTATCTCGCTATCTCCCTCATCACTAAAAGAGCTTATTTCATTCACTATATTGTAGATAAACTTTGCAAAATCGAAATATCTCTCTTTTTTAACACTCTCTTTGCTTTTTGCTTCTCCTTTTAAGAGATATTCTCTTTTGGCTTTTTTATCATTGGATTCTATTTTAAGAACCGAACTTTTACTCCCTTTACTTTTTGGAGTGAAAAGGAGAGAAAAAGTACAATACTCCTTTGGAAGAAGCGTGAACCTCTCACTTTTACAAGGCCTCAAACCTCCCGTAAAATCTATTTTAAAATCCTCTTTATCGCTAAGAGAGATATTGTCGATTTTCAAAGCCTCCTCTCCCGCATTCTCCACATACAAAACTTCGGGATCGGAACTATCTCCCACAGCGGTAGGATCGAAGCTGAAAGAGTCGAAAACGGCATTCGTAATCTCTATGTCGTCTATAAAGAGGGCGTCTTTCCCCAAGCTCACTTCATAATCTTTGGAATATCTCCAATCAAAGATATAATCTCCCTTCGTTAAATACTGAGAGAAGCTTACGTTCTTTTTGATTCCGCTATCGTTTAAAATTTCGCTCGAATTGATATAGAATCTAAAAAGATCGTAATCCAGCTCCGAAGAGATGTCGTATCTGAAAGAGAGCTTGGCATTGTCGTAAACTTTCACTTTAAGCTTATAATCGGTACTTTGACCGTTTCCTATCTTTTTGGATCTTAAAAATCCGTTTTCTATCGTCCATCCGCTATCTTTGTCGATCAGATCGTTGTTAGAGTCGAAATCAAAATTTAGAGTATGATAAAGATGCAAAACCGGCAGACTATCGATAGCTTTCACTTTCAAAGAAACTCTTTTTTGAGAATCGTTTGAAGAGTCGTTGTCTATATCCAAATATCCTTCAATTACACCCTCTTTTTTAGGAGAGGCGTAAACTCCGATATTACACTTTTTGGAAGCCTCCAATACAAAAGGAAATGTATCGGGACATCCTCCCTCAACTTTGAAATCCAATCCGAAATTCTCCTTATCGGATAGAGAGATATTGTAAACGGCAAGCTCTTTGGATCCCACGTTTTTTAAAGTGATCTCTTCGATAGAACTTCTAGATCCCACATTTACATTTTGAAAAGATACTTTAGAACTATCCACATCCAATACGGAAGAGCTTTCGGAAGATAGAGGAATATTTGAAGCTATCGCAAATTTCTGAGAAGAGGTGACTATCAGCCCTCCTCTAATGATAAGAGTATATTCTCCCTTTTTAGGACTTTTTATAACTATCTGCTCACTGTTGTCGGTATGATTCGGTTTGTCGGATGCCGCGGGAAGTTCCGGATTATTTTTATCGAGAGTAAACGGATAATACACCTTTCCGCCGCCTATAACCTTGATATCTATATCGTTTACCAAGTTTTTGGATTTATTGGCCGCATTTCCCGCCGGATCTATCCAGCTTACGGTTATTTTTATATCGCTTTTACCGTCACTGTAAAAATTCAATATCTTCTCTTCACCGTTGGAGACGGCATCCGTGTACAAAAGAGGAGAGGAACTATTTAAACTTTTTATCAAATCTACCGCTTTTTTAGCATCTATCAAACCGTATCCGTATTCGTAATCGGGCCCCTCTCTACCGAGATCTTCCGCGGTGTTGAACAAAACGGCTTTCAAAATATCCGCGGTTATGTCTTTGCCGGTTATATCTTTGTAAGCTTGCATGATCAAAGCCGCAGCTCCCGTAGCTCCCGGAGTGGCCATGGAGGTTCCGAACATATTTGCGTAAGCATCGTCGCTTTTGCTATCACAAGAGTAAACGGACCAGCCGTCAGCAACCAAATCGGGCTTAACTCTCCCATCATCCACAGGACCGGTACTGCTAAAATAGGCTATCTGCTTATCGTCTTTCAAAGCTCCTATGGTGAATATGTTTTTCGAATTTACTGGTCCTTTGGTAATACCGTAATTTGCGTACCCGTCGGCTCCTCTATCGTTTCCGGCGGCTAAAAATTGAATAATTTCCGGATGTTTATAGATATTGTCATCTTGAGCGGCCGCTTCAGAATCGTACTCTCCGAGTCTTATCTTCTCCGCATAACCGTAGGAATGATTTGTAAGTTTTATATCGTAATCTTTGTACAGATTGTAGGTAGCAGCCGAAAAATAGGCATCCAGAAAGTAATAGCTATAGATCTCCACATCGTTTGCCATACCGTGAGCCAAAGGATTGAGTCCCAAAGCGCCTATCGTTCCAGATACGTGAGTGGCATGGCGACTTAGGGAGGAGTTCGGGCTAAGAAGTTTGACTCTCGAAATTCCGTTTATCATAAACTCCCTATGAGTCTTTCTAACGCTTCCCCCGTCAACAACTCCCACTTTCACTCCCTTGCCGTTTAGACTATAAGGAGAGTTCCAAAGCTCCTCTACGTGCATCATATTTGCGGAAGTTAGATTTCTTTTTTTTGAAGGGTATTTATCAACTCCGTCGATTATTTTCACTACGTTTATTTTTCTCTCGACATATTTAACCAAAGGATTCGAAATAAGAGTTTTAAGCTCGGATTTGGGAATACGCACCACTACGTTTTTACCGTCATTTCTTATAGATACAAGCTCTATGTGCAAATTGGAAAAGTTATCTTTGAAAGTCTCCTCATCCACTTCTAAAAACAAAGAAAGATTCAATAAAAGCGTATCTTCAAGTTTATCGCTATATAAAAGCTCTTTAGAGACTTTCGCACTCAACGGCAAAGAGGCGTATCCCGACAAATTATTAGAAGAGACTCCGCCAAATTTCATCTCTTTGAACAAAAGAGAATCTATTACCGAAAGATCCCCATAGAAATAGTAGGCCAAATCTCCGGCATATTCGATAGACTCTATCCCTTCATCGAAATATTTGACCAGATCTTGAGGAGCAAGCGGCTTTTTAAATTTCATAAGCCTCACTCCCTTCTTACCAACCGTTTTGCATACTTTAACATTCGGCACTTGAGTTTTAAATACTATATTTTCGCCGTTTAAAATCAGAGCATTAGCAGCCGAACATAAAGAAAGCGTAACAATAGCCGGTGCTATTTTGTTCATAAAAGTATCCTTTTGTCATTTTTTATTACTATAATTCGTCATTTTGTAAAAATTTTTTATACTTT
>JAADDG010000020.1 GCA_013154075.1 Campylobacterota bacterium
ATAGAGTGGTAACGGGATCCTCCTTTCACGCATATATCAAACTAAGCGAAGGGTGCAATCAAAAATGCAGCTTTTGCGCTATTCCCTCTTTTAAAGGGCTTTTGCAATCGAGAAGTTTGGATGATATAGAAAAAGAGGTCGGAAATTTAGCCAAAAAAGGCTTTTGGGATTTTAGCTTCATTTCACAAGATAGCAGCTCATATCTAAGAGATCAAGACGAAAAAAACGGACTTTTGAAACTGATAGATAGAATCGAGAAGATAGAGGGTGTAAGAAGCGCAAGAATCCTATATCTATACCCCTCCACTCTATCCGATGAACTGATAGATAGGATAAAAGAATCGAAAATCTTTCATAACTATTTCGATATGCCGATTCAGCACATAAGCGACAGAATGCTAAAGATTATGAAAAGGGGTGCCGGAAAAGAGACTATTTTAAAACAGCTAAAAAAAATGAGAGAGATTGAAGACTCTTTTCTAAGAACAAGCATCATAGTGGGACATCCCGGAGAGAGAGAAGAGGATTTTGAGGAGCTGAAAAACTTTTTGCAGGAATTTGATTTCGATAGAATCAATATTTTTGCTTACTCCGACGAAGAGGGCACGAGAGCCTATGAAATGGAAGAGAAAATTCCAAAAGATCTGATAGAGGATAGAATAGCGGTTTTGGATGAGATAGTGGAAGAGAAATTTCAAAAAAGCCTGCGAAAAGATCTAAACAAAGAAATTCTAATAGTCCCCGAAGGAGAGAGCAGCGAGCACGAATATTTGATAGGAGGAAGAAAAATCCAGTGGGCGCCTCAAATAGACGGAGAGATCATCATAAACGACAAAACCATAGATGAAGAGATAAAGATAGGAGAGATCTACAAAGCGAAAATCACGGAAATAGCCGGAGACAAACCTATTGCGACAGTTACCGCCCATATCAAATAGCACTCTATCTCTTTTGAGAGATTCCAAAAATCTTCTCGCCTTCTCGGCGGGAGTCGATTCCACCGCCTTGTTTTTTACTCTTTTGGAGTATAAAATCCCTTTCGATATGGCTCACGTAAATTATCAAACGAGAAAAGAATCCGATTCAGAAGAGCTTTATGCAAAAGAGCTTGCTAAAAAATACAACAAAAAACTCTTCATAAAGAGAGTATCTTTAGAAAAAAGCAATTTCGAAAAAAAAGCGAGAGACGTTAGATACGATTTTTTCGGCCAAATTTTCAAAAAGGAAAATTACCAAAACCTCCTAACCGCTCACCAATTAAACGATCGATTCGAATGGTTTTTGATGCAGTTTTCAAAGGGGGCCGGAGTGGTGGAGCTTTTGGGATTCGAAGAGGTTGAAAAAAGAGAGCTCTACACTCTCGTAAGACCTCTTATAAACGTATCCAAAGAGAGACTTGAGTTGTTTTTAAAGGAAAATGGTATAAAATATTTTATCGATAGCTCGAATTTCGATGAAAATTTCAAAAGAAATTTCATTAGGAAAAATTTTGCAACTCCTTTTTTAAATCTTTATGAAGAGGGAGTGATAAAAAGCTTTGAATATCTTCAAAAAGATAAAGAGAGACTGTTTAAACCCAAACTCCTTTTTCAAAAAAAGGAGCTGTTTATATTTCAAAGAGAAAAAGACGATATTGAAAATATAAGAATCATAGACAAAACATTAAAAAAACTCGGCATCCTGCTTAGCAAAAAGCAAAGAGATGAGATACTAAAAAGCAAAGATACCGTGGTTTCTCACAAAATAGCCGTATCTTTTACAAAAAATAAGATATTTATAGCACCGTTTTTAAAAGAGACGATGCCAAAAAGATTTAAAGAAAAATGCAGATCTTTGAAAATTCCACCGAAAATAAGACCTTATATATTCAAAGAAAAGATAAAGGAACTAAAATGCTTAGAAGATTAATCATATTATTTGGAATAAGTGTATCACTTTTCGGAGTATCGTACAATATTACGAAAAACAAAGCGAGTCAAAACTCTCCATCCATAAGCCAAAACTTTATTGCTTGGCAAGATTATAGAAATAAAAACTCAGACATCTATATTCACGATCTAACTACCAAAGCCACAACCAAAATCACTTCAAACCCCGATTATGACGGAAATCCTGTAGTGGACGGGAATTACGTAGTTTATGAAAGTAGCGAAGGAGGAAAATATTTTTTAAATCTATACGACATAGTTGCGGCAAAAAAGACGGTAATTACCGAGAGAATGACCAACGGCTATGATATAGACGGCAATACCATAGTATGGGCGGAAAACGGAGCTTTATATATATACGATATAAACAACAGGGCTAAAGTTCAAATAATTAAAAAAGAATCATCCAATTGGGCAGCGAATCCTTCTATCGACAAAGATAAAATAGTATGGAACGAAGGCAACTCAATCTTTATGTATTCCCTTTCGGACAAATCAAAAACCAAAATAGCGCAAGCCTCTTCTCCCAAAGCGAAAATATTCGGCAACTACATAGTTTGGGAAAGCTCTTCTCCTTGGGGAGGTAAAACGGTATGGAACATATACCTATATGAAATATCTTCAAACAAAACCCTCCCTATCACAAAAGAGCCTTATATCAACAAAAATCCTCAAATATTTGGAAACAGAGTAGTTTGGCACTCCAACAAAAACGGAAATTGGGATATATTTTCTTATAACATAGACACCAAAACAGTAAAACAAATCACCTTTAATCCCGCTGATCAAACTTTCCCTTCCATTTACGAAAATCATATAGTATGGGTTGACGAAAGAGATTCTAATGAAGAGATATATTTCGCAAATCTCGGCAATTATCCGATCTCTTACGTAAAACACGCCACTCCTTATATGAATACATCTTCAAGTTATAGAACATATCTTAAAGTTTTCAATACCGACTCTTGCGCCGTAAACGTAAAAGCTTTGGTTTTCGATACAAAAGGAAATTATATAAACGGAAAAAATCCTCTCGATATAACTTTCAACATACTTCCTATGCACTCTAAAATAATTTATGCAAAAGATATAAAATCAAAAGCATCTTTAAAAGGTATAAATCTCTCCGATTCTTTTGGAACAGTTTTGTTATACTATTGCAAAAATAAAATAGCCGATCCTAATAAAATATTTTCTCAAGTAGTTCAAAAATCTCCTTTAGGACAAAGAGTTATGCCCGTTTACGATCTTGGCAAAACGCTAACGGGCAAAGGCAAAATAATATTTCCCCATCTATATCAAAAAACATCAGACAAACATAGCGAATATAGAGGATTTTTGGAATTTTTAAATATAGGAGATAAAGAGATAGAAATAAATCTAAAAGCCTATCTAAAAAACGGAAAAATGTTCTCAACATCCTACAAAATCCCTCCTCATTCAATCAAATTTATAAAATCGAGAGATCTATACCCTAAACTAAAAATTCCTTACGGAGAACCCATATCGGTAATAACGGAACTTAAAGAAGGATTGGAATATATATATCCGGTGGAAGTACAAAAAACTCCTTACGGACCGAGAGTCTTAGAAGCGTATAAAAGAAAATGAAACAGCCCGATCTTGACTCACTGGTGCTTTGCGAAAAGTGTCACACTCTGCACAAAAAAAAGCCTCTCTCTGCGGGAGAGAAGGCCGTTTGCGCCACTTGCAAAAGCACGCTTTATAGGTATCATTCCCATCTGTTATGCAAAATAATCTCCTTTAGTCTTGCGGCTTTAATCTTTTTTGCTCTTTTTCTCTTTTTTCCGATCGTAACGGTGGAGATCTCCCAAAATAGCGAAACTCTATCGGTATTCGAGCTTATCAAAGAACTATATAAATCACGCTTTTGGATGGTGGCTTCGCTGGTCTCTTTAACCGTCGTCTTTTTCCCTTTGGCTATACATATTCTATACCTATCGGCGGCTACATTTTTAAAACTTAAAATATTTCACAAAATAACGAAAAATATCCTAAGAGTTTTAGCTCATTTGATTCATTGGAACATGGCGGACATATTTTTGATCAGTTTCTTTGTCGCTATGGTAAAGCTGATAGGATATGCAAAAATAAATCTCGGAATAGCTCTATTCGCATTAACGGCTTTCGTAGGGATAGATCTATATTTAACAAGATATATAAAACTTAGATATTTATGGGATATATGGGATGAGCAGAGAAAAAAATAAAAATTTTATCTCCTGCAAAGTATGCGGTGCGGTAAACGAATGCGACAAAGAGGGCGAAGTTCGCTGCAGAAGATGCGGATGTAAAATATACGAAACCAAAAACAGACATTTTCAGCTCTCTTTAGCTTTCCTAATAACCGCCATGATTCTATACATCCCGGCAAACATTTTCCCGATCCTAAAGACTTACACTCTCGGTTCGGAAACGGATAACACTATCTTGGGAGGAGTGATCGCATTGTGGGAACACGGCTCCTATCCGATAGCCGTCATAGTTTTTTTAGCTTCCATCGTAGTTCCTATAGTTAAATTTGCTATACTTATAATATTGTTATTTTGGAGAAAATTAAAAATCAAATTAAGCTTTATTACGAAAAACAAGCTTTATATGTTAGCCGAAATCATAGGACCTTGGTCTATGATAGACGTTTTCGTGGTTGGAATCTTATCGGCTTTGATACATTTCAATATAGCCAAAATCAAACCGGGAATAGCGGCTACGGCATTCGCACTTAGCGTAATTTTCACAATGCTTAGCGCAATTAGTTTCGATAAAAGAATCTTGGAGTAGAGTTTGGAGATAAAAGAGCCTAAAATAGGCAAAAAAAGAGACGTATTTTTTAGTATCTGGATGGTTCCGGTCATCGCCTTTATAGTGGCGGGCTGGTTTATGTATCAATACTATTCGAATTTAGGTCCGACAATAGAGATAGAGTTTAAAAACAGCGGAAATTTAAAAGAGGGCGAGAGTAAAATCAAATTTAAAGACGTTCCGGTAGGAGTGGTGGAGAAAATAAAACTGAAAGAGGATAACGGAAACGTTTTGATAATAGCGAGAATGGATAAAAACGTAAAACCGTACCTAAACGAAACTACCAAATTTTGGATAGTGAAACCGAGAATCGATTTTAATGGAATATCGGGGCTTGAGACGATAATGTCCGGAAGCTACATAAAAATGTATGCGAAATTGGGATATGAAGAAAAAAGAAAATTCAAAGGTCTTGACGAACCCTATATAGATACCGAAGAGCAGAAAGGATCGGTATTTCATCTATTTGCACAAGACTCAAGAAATCTCAAAATCTCCGCTCCGGTTTATTACAAAAAAATAGAAGTCGGAGAAATTAGAAAAATCAAACTCGACAAAAACGGACAGGGAGTCGATTTTGAGATCTTCGTAAAATCTCCTTATGATAAATTCGTAAAACCGAATACCAAATTTTGGGCTTTGGATATCTTCTCGGTAGATTTTAGAGGATCTTCGCTAAATGTGGATATCGCCCCCGCAAGCGACGTAATTAGAGGCGGCGTGGCATTCGAAACAACTCTCGTTTATGACAAAAGTAAAAGCGTTCCAAAAGATGCCGTCTTTACTCTCTACAAAAGCAAATCGGAAGCTTTGAAAAAATATCTTGGAAGTTATGAGAAAAAGAAAAAATATTTCGAAATGGTATTCAATGAAAATATTGCCAAACTCGATATCGGAGCACCTGTGGAGTTTATGGGATTTACCGTAGGGAAAGTGATAGATATAAAAAGCAGATACGACTCTAAAAAGAGAAACATCAAATCGAAAGTCCTCACCGTAATCAACACCTCCTCATTCAGCGACAAACTAAACAGTGAAGAAGGCTTCAAAAACCTAAAAGAGGCGGTATCAAAAGGTCTTAGAGCGAAACTATCTTCAACCATCCTTCAAACGGGATACATAGATCTCGTTTTTACCGAAAATAACGACTCCTCTCTAAACAGAGAGGGAGAGTTTTACTCTTTTCCTACAGTGGCAAACGAAGGCAAAAATATAATGAAAGATATCCAAGAGATAGTTTTAATGATAAAAAATATGAAACTTGATAAAATCTCTCACGAAATAGAAGATATCCTAAAACAAAACAAAAAACCTATCGCCTCAACCATGATCAATATAGAGAAAACAACCAAATACCTTGAAAAAACAGCCGCACAAATTCAAAAACTTCTCTCTTCCAAAGAGATAAAATCGATGCCAAAAAGCTTAGATCAAACCATCAAAGAGCTGCAAACATCTTTGAAATCTTTAAATAAACTATTAGAAACATCCAACACCAAACTAAACGACGAGCTCTCCATATCTCTAAAAAACATGAATGAAGCGGCCAAAATACTTCAAAGAGTTCTTTTGAAAGTCGAAAAGAAACCAAATTCTCTAATTATGGGAGATTAGATGAAGAGAGTCATTATTTTTATAACTATTTTTATTTTTACCGGTTGTGGAGGAGGATTCTATTACACTTTCAAAACCTATCCTTTCTCCAAAAACTCCTTTTCTCAAATAAAAGAGTATATAGCTTTTAAAGAGATGGAGATTCCGGATTATTTGAAACAAAACCACATAGCGGTTATGGAAAACGATAAAGTTAAGTTTCTATCGGCCAAATGGACCGAACCGGTAGAAGCTATGTTAAAGAGAGAGAGCATATACTTTTTTATGAAAGACGACTCTTTAGGAGTTTTGGAATATCCTTGGCAAAAAGATATAAAAGCAAAAGCTGTAATAAAACTGATCATAGAGGATTTTATCTACAAAAACGGTAAAGTTATCCTAAGAGGTTACTATATTTTGAAAAAAGGTGATAAAAGCTACAAAAAACTATTCTCATACGAAGAGAAATCAAACGGCGAACCGGATGATATCGTAAACAAAATGCAACGGCTTTACTTAAAACTACTAAAAGATATGAAAGAGAAAATATGAAAATAGCCACATTCAACGTAAACTCCATAAACGCCAGAAAAGATCTGATAAAAAGATGGCTTACCGAAAAAAACGAAGTGGACGTAATAGCTCTTCAGGAAATAAAGTGCGATGAGAGCAAATTTCCATTCAAGGATTTCAAAGAGATAGGGTATGAGTGCGAGATATTCGGCCAAAAAGCCTACAACGGAGTAGCCGTCTGTTCGAAAATACCTTTTAAAGAGATAAAGAAGGGATTTCAAGATAGCTTTTGGGATACTCAAAAAAGATTTATGCAAGTTAAGATAAAAGATATAAATATTTTAAATGTCTATGCTCCCCACGGAGAGATAGAGGGAGAGAAACATATCTACAAACTCAATTTCTTTAAAAAATTAAAAGAGTATGTTTTAGAAAATTTCGATCTTGAAAGAGATAAAGTATGTATCGTAGGAGATATGAACGTCGCAAAAGATGAGATAGACGTATGGGATCCGGAGCTTTTGAGAGAGACTATCGGATTTATGAGAGATGAGAGAGAGGTTTTCAAAGATTTTTTATCGATAGGTTTGATAGATCTTTTTAGAGAATGCAAAAAAGATGAAAAAGGCTTTAGCTGGTTTGATTACAGAACGGCAGCCGTTTGGAGAAACGAGGGAATGAGGATAGATTATATCCTAACTTCCAAACCTCTTAAAGATAAATGCATAGACATCTATGTAGATATGTGGACGAGAAAAAGAAGAACCCCCACCCCAAGCGACCATGCACCCGTCGTAGTCGAATTTGAAGATTAGAGATTTTTCTCTTTTTCTATAAGTTCCCTCACTCCCTCGTACATATCCTTCACCGCTTCCACTTCCGTGATTCCCAAACGACGGCGATTACTGATATCGAATACCCCTCCCTCGCTCTCACTGTGCTCTCCGTGAATTCCTCTGATTTGCAAATGGTGTTTTTCTGTGATATCTTTCAAAAGTTCCATACTCTTCGAAAGTTTAGGAAGCCTTATATGAACGCTCGCTCTCATTGCCGTTCCGAGATTCGTCGGACAACTCGTTATATATCCCAAATGTTTATCAAAAGCGAAAACCAATCTCTTCTCAAGCTCTTTTACGGCTCTAACGAGTCTCTCGAAAACCTCCTTGATATTCCCACCTCTTTGCATAGAGATGATTCTTAACTGATCCTCCTCGTTTACCCAGACAAGAAACGTTTTATCTTCGTTGTGATAGATTCCTCTACCCTCCGGCCAATCTCTATTAAGTCCTGCCGATTCAAGAAATCTATCTCCCTCTTTGAATAGAAAATGATTCTTTATAAGTTTTTCTCGAATCTCTTTACTCATTCCAAGAAGAGGATAATACTCTCCTTCTAAATCTCCGCCTAAAGATTTCAAAGCATCCCTAACCATACATTCGACTATAAGTCTCTCTCTTCTTGAAATATTCACTCCCAGAGGAAAGCAGTGGAGATTTCTGCCGACTCTGATTCGAGTGGATAAGATAAACTCTCCCTTGGGATCAAGATTTGATATATCAAGACGGCTTGAATCAAAATCGCTTATATGATCTTTATCTTTGTCAAAACCGTGATACTCTTTGATAATCGGATCGAAAAGAGGCGCAAAAACTCTATAAGACTCCTCATCTCCGGCATATACGCCTATACTGCTATCGATATTCTCCACTCCGGATTTAATAGTCTGCATTAGAGTGAAACCGTACTTTGTCTTTTTATTTTTCAACTCTTCAAAAACTTCGGGTGTTAAATATTTGCAAAGAAGAGAGCGGCAATTTTTGGGGAAATTCGGATAATCCATAAAAGATCCTTAAGTTTTTTCAAATCATTATATCGTAACTACATCCATTTAACATACCACATTTGAAAAACTACGATGGCCCAAAGCAGATTGATGTTTATATTTTTACCATCTTTCAAATCTTTTTTCAATCTATTTACACTATCGATATCAAATATTCCACTGCTTATAAGCAGAGACTCATCCAAATAAATTTCTATCAAAAATCCAAGATCTTTTCTAAGCCATTTATAAAGAGGCGGTCTAAAGCCGCTCTTTGGCCTCTCCATCAGCTCTTTGGGCACATATTTGTAAAGAATCTTTTTTAAAAGATACTTCTTTTCTGAATTCTTATACTTGATCTCCACAGGTACTCGAGCCAAAAACTCAACCAATCTATGATCAAGCAGCGGCTCTCTTGCCTCAAGAGAGGAGGACATGGAAGCTCTATCGACTTTCACTAAAGTATTATCAGTTAAATAAGTTATATAATCGATAGCCATCATCTGATCTAAATAATTCAGATCGGAAATCTCCTCAAACC
>JAADDG010000040.1 GCA_013154075.1 Campylobacterota bacterium
AGGGTACTTTTTGGCATTGGCTATCGCTTGATATATCTTTAGTTTGTTGATTTGAAAGTAATCTCTCTTTTTAGGTTTCGAAACAACATTGGAAACAAGAGGTTTTGATTTTGCACTTTTATTCGAAATCTTGGAAACCTGCTTTAAATCTTTGGGTTGTTCTATCCTTTTTTTAGGAGTAGTTTTCGAAATAACTTTAGTTGATTTTTTTATTACTTTTTTTAGAACCTTTCTCTTTTTGATTTTATGTTTGATCTTTCTCTTTTTTTTAGGTTTGGGCTTTGGTTTTGGCTTGGGTTTCGGTTTGGGTTTTGGAATTACTTTCGGTTTTTCTTGAACTTTTGGAATATTTTCAATCTTTTTTGAAACAATCTCTTTTTTGGGAGGCTCTTTTTTCAAAACGATATGTTTTAGAGATATTACTCTTTTTTGCTCCTTTTTTTTGATTATCTCTTTATCGAAAGCATAAATTATAGAAAAAACAATTAAAGCGTGAATGATTACGGAGAGAAAAAAAGATCTACTCATTTTCCGTTACGATCGAGAGGTTTTGAAAATCTCTTTTCTTAAGCTCGTCCAAAACAAAAACGAAATTCTCAAATCTACTGCTTTTATCGCAATTTATCAAAATAGATTTATCCCGAGAAAGCTCATCAAGCTTTGAGATAAACTCCTCTTTGGAAACGGGAGAGTTCTCAAAGTAGATATTTCCCTCTTTATCGATAGTAATCGCTACACTTTTGGATTTCAACTCTTTTTGAGAAGAGGATTTCGGAAGATCTACGGGAATAAGATTTTTTTGAACAAGAGTGGAAGTGGTCAAAACTATAGCCAACAAAACAAGCATTATATCCACAAAGGGAATAACGTTTATACCGTCAAATTTTTTCAATTTTCATACTCGGCCAACAAAGTTTCCACTTTTCTTGTCAAATAGTTATAAAAGACTACGGCTACGATAGCCACTAATAGCCCGACAGCCGTAGTCTTAAGAGCCAAAGCCAAAGAGGACATAATCGTAGTGACGGCCATATTCTCTTTGGACATATCTATAAAAGTCTGCATAATCGCAAGCACCGTTCCCAAAAGCCCGATATAAGGAGCGTTTGAAGCGATAGTCGCTATGGCGGTTAAATTTCTGGTCAAATCGTTTTCAAGCAATTTTGCGCTCTTAAAAGAGTTCAAATCCACTCTTCTATAATAAAAAAACCTCTCCAAAAAGAGCGCCAAAGAGATGACGCTCATCAATATCAAAAGCCCTATTATTCCATAATCGACTATCTCTTTTAAATACTCCATACTCCCTCATTAAAACGAATAGTTAACATTCATATAGACATATCTTCCGGGATCGTTTAACTTTACCTTTTTGGACGCACCGGTGGCAACCAACGTCAAATCGTTATAGGTATTCGACGAAGCGTAGGTTTTGTTAAACAGATTATCCACACCGAAAGTGAGTTTGATTTTATCATATATTTCTTTATTTATTTTTATATTTGTTATAAGATAGCCGGGAAGTTCCGTCTCTCCGTTGTCACCGTCAAAATGTCTCCATCTATCCTTGGCTATCAATTCCACGGTAAAATCCAAACTATCATCATAAATATAGTTCGCCGCCACTCTCGCTTTCAAAGGATTGATATCCGCCAAATCCGTATCCGTTTGTCCGGGAAGCGGCTCATCCTTTTTTCCTCTCAAATAAGTCAAACCGTATTCCAAACTTAGATCCTCGCTCATTAAATAAGAGCCCAAAAACTCCACACCGTAAATTTTAGCGTCTATATTTACAAACTTATTTTGAGGCCTTTTCATATCGAAATAGATATAGTCTTTGAGTTTGCTATAAAATCCTTTCAGTTTCATAGAAGCGTTGGCAAATTTCTTTTTAACTCCGATATCAACCTCGTCATTTTTGGTTCTCTTAAGATCGGGAGTTCCTATCAGCATTCCCTTCATCTTCTCGGTAAAATAGAGCTCTCTACCGTCAGGCACTCTGTTTGATCTTCCGAAACCTATAAAAAGATCGGTAGTATCGTTTAGGTGGTAAGTGTTGAAAATATTCGCACTCAAATAATCGTAACTCGGCTCATAAAATCCGCCGTCGTTTGTAATGTCCACACTATCGTATCTTACGCCGAGTTTCACGTCATTGTTCCCAAAAGCTCTGTTTGCAGTCAAAAATAGAGCTTTATCTTCGGTAATGGCGTTGTTTATAGATTTTCTCCAAAAAACGGAGGATTTTTTATAATAGCTTCCGTCCCATTTTCTTTTGCTCGCATCCACTCCGAAACTGACGGTAGTACCCCCAATCTCTAAAGTATTTTTAACTCTTCCGCCGTAAATCTTACTTAGCATATCGTTTACGACCTCTCCCATAGGGCCGTTTGAAGAGTTTCTATAGCGGGTGCTCATAGGATGTTCCACTTTGGAATAGTAGTAAAGAATTTGCAAATCTTTTGAATAATCTCCAAGATTTTTTATATTGTATTGAACGTTATACAAATCGCTATCATCTCTTATAGCATCCATCGGAGAGTTCGGATACAAAACATCGTCACTTCTGTTAGCCGTATATGAGAGTTTCAAAGTCTGATCATCCGTAATTTTAAAAAGCAGTTTTCCCAAAAAAGAGGCCTTTGAATATGCGTCCATATCCTCATACTCTTTTTTATAAAGATACTTTTTCTGGGTCCCCGCTTTTATAAGTTGATCTTGAAATTTATCTCCGTTACCGTCTTTATATTGCCCGCTCTCTTCTTTAGAAAAGCTAACAAGCGCCCTAACTCTTTCACTCCCCCCTCTCAAAGTAACGGAACCCTTTTTATAATCGAAATAACCGGCATTAAGATTCACCTCTCCTCCGAATCCCTCTTCGGGATCTTTGGTATGAACCTTCACCAAAGCGCTTAAAGTCCCGAAATTCTCAACATCATAAGGCCCCTCTTCAACCTCTACGTAATCTATATTGTTCGTTAGAACATGAGAGATAGGAGGATCCATTCTATTCGGACATCCGCCGTAAATCTTACCGCCGTCTATAACTACGTTGATATTATCTCTTTTTTGCCCTCTTACGATAATATCGTTTGCTATTCCGCTTCTTCTGCTAATCTCTACGGAAGGAAGCTTTTTGGCCAAAGCCTCGCCTAAATCTGCGGATTTAAGCTCCTCTCCGCTAACATCGTTCACTTTTACGGCATCGATACTCTCTTCCACCGTAACCGTCCCTATATTTATCTCTCCGGCCTGTAGCATAACGGCAGCTAAAAAACTCAAACCTACATATCTTTTCATCGTCACTCCTTTTAAATCTTCGGATACAAAATAATAACAAGAGGATGTTAATTAAGTGTTAAATGAACTAAAAAGCTACAAACGAAGCATTTTATCGGCAAAACGAGATACGGTTTTTAGCAATAATTAACATTGGCTTGTTAAGATAGAGTGATTAAAACTTTCTTGAAGGAACAAAAATGACAGGAGGATTTTTCTCTCTTTTTGACGATATCGCGACTTTGATGGACGACTTGGCACTGATTACCAAAACGGCGGCAAAAAAAACGGCGGGAGTTTTGGGAGACGATTTGGCGGTAAACGCTCAAAAGGCTTCAAATTTCGCCTCTTCGAGGGAACTGCCGGTTTTATGGGCTATAACGAAAGGATCTTTTTTAAATAAACTGATCATCGTCCCCATCGCTCTTTTGCTAAGCGCTTTTTTGCCATCGGCGATTCCTTGGATATTGATGCTTGGAGGAGCCTATTTGGCATATGAGGGATTTGAAAAGATATATGAGTTTTTTTTCCACAAGGATGAACATAAAAAGAAAAAAGAGAGACTAAAACCTCTTTCCAAAGAAGAGATTTTAAAAGAGGAAAAAGAGAAGATTAAATCAGCAATTTTCACCGATTTCATTCTATCCATAGAGATAGTTATAATAGCCTTGGGAGTGGTTCAAAACGAACCTATAACCACCCAAATATTCGTAGTTTCGGTAGTGGCGTTTTTAGCAACCATAGGAGTTTACGGAATAGTGGCTTTGATAGTGAGACTTGACGATTTCGGATTGGCTCTTGTAAATTTAAACGAAGAGAAAAACACCATATCCGACAAAATCGGCCTTTTTCTAATAAGCGCTCTACCCAAAATAGTAAAAGCTCTCTCCGTAATAGGCACCATAGCGATGCTTACGGTAGCCGGCGGAATATATATGCATCATATCCACTCCATTCATAAACTGCTACACTCTCTGCCCTCTCTTTTAGGGGAATTAACAACCGGTCTTGTAATAGGAGCTATAGTCTTTTTCGTAGTCGAGATTTTCAAAAAGATTTTTCACAAAGAGTAGTCTATACCTTTTTCGGGCAATCGTTTTACACCAACGAAAGCCCGAAATCTTTGTTTAGCCGTCTCCCAAACCAAAAACGTTAGAAAGCGTATTTATATAGTTGAAATATCCCGTAATAGCCACCGCTTCGACGATCTCTTTGTCACTCCAGCCCATCTCTTTCAAAGCGTCTATATCCTCTTTCGATATTTTATAATTGTCTTTCTTTGAAGCTCTTATGCAGAAATTCAAAAGCGCTTTGTCTTTGCTATCATTATTCATACTCTCCACGCCTTTAAGTATCTCCTCTATCTTCTCTTCGCTAAGACCCAACATTTTGGCTATATTTTTGTGCACATCCACGCACATTTTGCAATTATTCTCTTTAGAAATCAAAAGCGCAATAGCCTCTTTTATTTCGTAAGGCAGATGAGTTTGATCAAGCAGATACTTTTGTACCATATAATCGGTAGCAAAATAGACTTTCTCATCGATCGCTATCAGTTTAAATATCTCTCCTAACGATCCGGTTTTTTCCAAAATAGGCCGAGCCTTTTCTTGAATAGATGGGCTCATCTGCTCAAATTCGGGTAGTTTTATATGTGCCATCTCTTTCCTTAAAGATTTGATTTTACAAAACAAAAATTACTTTTTCTTATTTTATCTTGGCGAATTTAATTTTTGCTTAATAAGTTTTGCTTATCTTTAAAAAATGGGGGATCGGTGTGTTTTTACTCTTTTATTATAAGAAAAGGTAATACAAATCTCTATTTCGAATCTTCTAAAAAGCTCTTTAAAGTTTTTGCGTTCAAAACGGCATTTCCCTCAAAATCGTTATTGAAAAAGCAAAAAACTCTCAAATTTTTCTCTGAAAGCTCTTTTATTCTCTTTGCCCACTCTTTTAGATAGCTATCTTCATAGCTTCCTCTATATCTACCACTTGGGCCGTGAAATCGGATATAGACATTTTTGGAAGTAGTTATCAGGGGAGTTGATTTTTTGGAAAAATCGTGGATACAGAAAGCTATCTCATATCTTTTTAAAAGATCAAATACATCCTCTTCATACCAGCTATCGCTTCTAAACTCTATAGCATACTCGAAAGAAGACGGCAAAAGCGCAAGAAAATCGGCAAGGAGTGAAATATCTTTTTTCAAAGAGGGAGGCAATTGAAAAAGCACGATACCCAAAAAAGGCTTTAGAGGTTTTATCAAATGAAGATAGAGATAAAGATCCTCTTTGACATCTTTTAATTTCTTATAATGAGTGATTCCTCTATAAGCTTTCAGAGAGTACAAAAAGCCCTCTCTCGCCTTCTCTCTCCAATGAATTACGGTCTTTTGTTTGGGAAGATGATAAAAAGTGGAATTAAGCTCCACAGTATCGAAATTCTCTATATAAAAATCGAGATATTTCGTCTTAGACAGATTTTCGGGATAGAAAACTCCCTTCCAATCATCATAATAAAACCCGCAAGTCCCTATATAAACACTCATTTCAAACTCTTTTTAACCCTTTTTATTCTCTCGTTTGCTCTTAAAATAGTCTTTAAATCTATTTTACCATTTTTTATTTGCTTATAAACAATTTCAACAATATCCTTAGCTTTGACTCTCTTTTTAGTCTGATTGGCAAACAAAAGCATATCAACTCCCGCATTTATAGCTAAAGTAACGGAGTCTTTCAAAGAGTAATTTTTAGAGATCGCTCCCATTTGCATATCATCGCTAATTACTATGCCTTCAAATCCAAGTCCCTCTCTTAAAAGCTTTGTTGCGACTCTATAAGAGAGAGTGGCTGGATATTTGGAATCCAAACGATCGTTAAAGACATGAGCTACCATAACCGCATCGGCCAAATTTTCATCTATAAGCCTTTTATATGGCAAAAGCTCCTTTTTTCTCCAAGTAGAGGAGATATCGGTAAAGCCTTTATGGGTATCTCCGAAAGATGAGCCGTGTCCAGGAAAATGTTTCAAAACGGGCAAAATTTGGTTTGATTTAAGCTCTTTTACAAAAATTTCGGCATATTTTACAACCTCTTTCGGATCACTGCCGTAAGAGCGCCCTTTTTTAACGATAACCAAATTTTTGCTATTTAAAGCCAGATCCAAAACGGGAGCGAAATTACAGTTAAACCCATCTTTTTTAAGTTCTCTTGCCAACTTGAAATAAACCCTCTTTGCATAGGACAAATCGCCCTTTTTAGCAACCCTATCGGCGGAAGGAGTCCTTATAAACCCCTCACCTTTGAGCCTCTCTACGCTTCCTCCCTCCTCATCTACGCAAATTAATAGGGGATATTTAGCCTCCTTTTTCAAATCAAAAGTTAATTTTTTAAGCTGTTTTGGATTTCTGATATTTTTGCCAAAAAGAACCACTCCGCCAAGATGATATCTTTTAATATCTTTTTGCAAACTTTTTGGAACACTCTCCCCTTCAAAACCCAAAATTATCATATTTCCTATAAGCTTCTCAATCTCCTCTTTTGAGAAGTCTTTAGAAAAAAGAGATATGGATAGAATCAAAAAATAAAAAAGCTTTTTCAAGAAGCCCTCTTTGGAACAAGCAGTTTAATAGCAATCATACACACCACAACCTCTACCAAACTTGCCAAAACAAACATATAATAATGAAAAGTATCTATACTGTGAGAGTGATAGGCAAGAGTCGCAACCGCTATCAACAAAGTAAGAGGCATCGAGTGAGAGAGCGCAAACAAAACGATCTCTCTTAAAGTAAGTATTTTCAAAAATACGAGAGCAGACAAAAATCTAATCAAAATCATAAGCACCACAAGCCCCACCACTTTAGCAATCATTCCGCCTTCCAAAATATATTTGGGATCAAATGTAGTACCTATATAAATGAAAAATATCGGCACCAAAAAACCAAATCCAAAAGATGCGAGCTTGTGAGGAAGTTCTGCTTTGTGATCGAAAAAGGTAGCTATCAAAATTCCAGCTATAAAAGCCCCGAAAGCGATCTCGAGATGCAAATAAAGCATTATCGCTATCATAAGGAAAAAAAGCGCCATCGAAAGCCTGATATCTTTCTCCTCCTTATCGTGATCCAAAGGCACAAGATAGACTTTAAGCTCCGGATACCACCAAAAAAGGGTTCTTAAAATCGAATATATAAGATACATTCCGAACAAAAACAGCGCCAAATAACCGAGACTCTTATATAAATTTATCCCTATTCCGTACTCCAAAACGGCCCCGACAAACGTCAAAGCCAAAATACTTATAAACTCTCCCAAAGTTCCTATCGTCATCGAGAGATTAAGCCATTTATGCCCTTTACCAAACTCCTTATACAAAGCCAAAACAAGCCCGATGGATATAAGAGGCATTATCACGATATAAATATTGCTAAATCCCACATAGTAGCAGATAACAAGAGAAAATATATAAAGTAAAGAGATATAAGCTATACCCCTTTTTAAAAGAGTCTTATCAAGATTCAAAAGCCTTCTTAAATCGACTTCCGCTCCCGCTAAAAACATAAGATAATAAAATCCGACTTCCGCTATGATCTCAAAAAGGTCGTTATCTTTCAAAATACCGAAATACCCGGCCACCGCTCCTAAAATAATCTCGGTGGCGGTGGTTGGCATCTTTACGATTTTGGATACGTAAGGAGATATGAAGATCAAAAAAGAGAGCGTAACGATCAAAAAAGCTTCGTTATTTTCCATCGCAACTTTCGGCTATCTCAAGCCCCAACTCTTTAAGCATTTTAAGATCACTGTTAGCTTTAGCGCCTTTTGTGGTAAGGTAGTTTCCTATAACGATAGCATCGGCTCCCGCTTTAAAAATCTCTTTTTGTCTCTCTTTGAAAGTTATCTCTCTTCCACCGGCTACCATCAGCCTTTTGTTTTTAAAAATCTCTCTGGCTTTTTTTATAACTTCCAACGCCTCATCGACCGGCATAACTCTCAAAGGAAGAGGCAAAGAAGGATTTGGATGAAAAAAATTCAAAGGAATGGAGTCGGGATCAAGCTCCTTTAAAGCCTCAAAAAACTCCTCCCTATCTCTTTCATCCTCCCCCATGCCGAAAATTCCTCCGCTACAAAGCTTCAACCCCGCCTCTTTTGCGTTTAGACAGGTTTGAAACCTATCTTCCCATTCATGGGTGGAGCATATCTTTTTGTAAAAGTTTTTCGACGTCTCGAGATTGTGATTGTAGCTGTCTATTTTACACTTTTTAAGCTCTTTTAGACTCTCTTTGTCCGCCAAACCGTTGCAGGCTATCAGATTTAGACCCGAGACTTCCTTCTTGATAGCCAAAGCCGCTTCGCATACAAACTCAAGTCTACTCTCATCGAGCTCTTTTCCGGAAGTAACGAGACAAAATCCAACCGCTTTGTTTCTTTTGGCCTCTTTGGCCTCTTTGACTATTAGATCTATATTCTTTTTTCTGTATCTCTCTATATCGGCTTTGTACTTGGAGCTTTGGGCGCAAAAAGCGCAATCTTCATTGCAGCTTCCGCTTGAGATATTGCTGATAGCGCACAAAAAGATCTTTTTAGCCACCTCTTAAAACCTCTCTTTTGAAACTCCACTCTCTTGAGTCTACATGCCTATAAAAATACTCCACCGCATAACCATCCCCTATTATATCCAAAATAGCAAATTCGCTGTAGGGTTTGTTTCTGGCACATATCTCTCCGGGATTCAAAAAGACTCTACCCTTTATAAACTCCAATTGAAATTTATGAAGATGGCCGTAAATTATGATATCGCTATCTGGAGTAAGATAATAGGGCATATGCATAAGCTTTACCACCCTATCTTCTATCTTGAAATAGTGAGGCTCCAAAAAGAGATTATATCTTCTCT
>JAADDG010000035.1 GCA_013154075.1 Campylobacterota bacterium
GATGCTTTTTAAAGCTCCTCTTTTTGAAGATTTTAAAGAGACGGCTTTTAGATATTTTGATACGGAGACCTTTTATGAAAAAATTGACCCAGATTATATCATTTCTCGTTTTGATGATTTTCTTAAGCGCTTGCGTTAAACCAAGCTCCATTATAAGACCCGAAGCGGTTTCAATAGATGACTCTTTACCGCCTGTTACGGGGCTTAAAGCCATTAGCGATATGACGCAGGTTGCTTTGGAGTGGAAACCCAATTATGCAGATTATGTTGAAGGTTATAGCATATATAGAGCGGTGGGGGATCCGAGTGCGGAATTTTTAAGAATAGCTCATATAAAAAATAGATACGCATCTCATTATGTGGATAAGGGTTTGGAGCCGAGCACTACCTATTTTTATAGAGTTAGTCTTTTTACCAAAAACGATATAGAATCTCCTCCAAGTGAGACTCTAAAGGTGGTTACCAAACCGAGACTCGAATCGGTTCCTTTCGTAAAAGCTATAGGAGGACTTGCAAATCAAATAAAAATTCTTTGGAGACCACATCCAAATCCCAAAGTAGTCTCCTATATAATAGAAAGAAGAGAAGCGGGAGAGGATAAATGGAAGAAAATAGATGAGGTTGAAGGAAGATTGAATGCCGAGTATATCGATAGAGATGTCGATGAAAATAAAATTTATTACTATAGAGTTAAAGTCAAAACTTATGACGGTGTAATTTCCAAACCTTCCAAAGAGGTAAAAGCAAATACCAAACCTTTGCCAAGGACCGTTACGGGACTTAAAGCCACTACGAATCTACCAAGAGAGATAAAGCTTACTTGGGATCCTAACCCTGAAAAAGATATAGCTTATTATAAAATATATAGAAATCTTTTGATAAAAGATATTTTTAGGCCAATAGGAAAAAGTACGACTACCGAATATGTGGATAAGATTAAGAAAGATGGAGCCGTATATTACTATAAAGTGACGGCGGTTGATAAGGACGGGCTTGAGTCCTTGATGCAAGATAGACCCGTTATGGGTAAGACGCTTGATAAACCGAAGCCTCCGAAAATCACTTATGCCACGGTTGTAGGCACAACGGCCAATATCGAGTGGACTCCGATGGATGATAGAGCGGTTAGCTATATCGTTATAAAGAGTTTTAGAGACGGGCTTAAATTTAGAAGAATCAAATTTACGGATATTAAATCAAATAGTTTTGTAGATAGAAGTTTAAAACCGGGAATCGATTATAAATTTAGAGTTATGGCGGTGGATAGGTACGGCATAGAGTCCGAGCCGAGCGAAAAAGTGGTTTTGAGAGTGAAAGAGTAGATGCCAAACATTCAAATTTCCACGATAGAGAATCTCTCTTTCCCTTTTAAAAAAGAGGGGTACTTTTTCTACCCCCTTGCAAAGAGTTCGGATAATAAAGAGAGTATTCTTTTGGTCTCTTTCGAAGATAAAAAATTTACGTTTATCGTAAAAAAGAGAGAAAAAGACGTACTTATAAAAGCCGATAAAATTACAAACGTAATTCCTATAGCCGTTATCCAAAAGGCTCTCTCTATTCTCGCTAAAGAGAGTGGGGCCGAGATATTCTATTCAAATGTTGAGAGTAGAAAAACAAAAAAGGCCAAAATATCTCCATATTTTAAAGATATAAACTATTTTTATAATGAATTTAAAAACGATAGAGATATTTTGGTTGAAGTCGGTTTTGGAAGCGGAAGGCATCTTTTGTATCAGGCTTTGAAAAATCCGAATTCCTTAATAATAGGGCTCGAGATTCACAGACCCTCTATAGATCAGGTTTTGAGACGTTTGGAGGTGGAGGGGATAAAAAACGTTTTGGTTGTTAATTATGACGCTCGGATATTTTTGGAGTTTTTACCTTCAAACAGCGTAAGCAAAATTTTCGTTCATTTTCCGGTTCCTTGGGATAAAAAGCCTCATAGAAGAGTAATTTGCGAAGATTTTATAAACGAGAGTATCAGAGTTTTAAAAAAGGACGGGAGTTTGGAGCTTAGGACCGATAGCGACAACTATTTTAAATACTCTTTTGAGCTCTTTTTGAATCTTAACAAAAGCTCTATGGAAATTTATAAAAATAGAGATCTTGAAGTGAGTAGTAAATATGAGGATAGATGGAGGAGGTTAAATAAAAATATTTATGATTTAATCTTTAAAAATGAAGAAATTTCTAAAGAAAAGGAGAAGATGCCTCCGTTGGACTTTGAAAAATCGATTTTATTTAGTAAAATAAAGGCCAAATTTAAAAAAGAGAAAATTTTAGAGAAAGACTTTTTTATACATTTTGAAAATCTTTATGAAATAGATAAGGAAGAGGGACTTTTGAAGATTAGTTTGGGAGCTTATCAAAAGAGCGAGCATCTATATCTTCTTATAAGTAAAGAAGGTATGGAGTATATCCCTTCTAATATTTTGCCCTCATATGCGAATTTGAAAGCTCATAATAAATTGAAAGAGTGGTTATATGGATAAGATAATAGTACATGCGCAAAATTTACATCTCTCTTACAAAAAGGGAGAGCCCGTTATAAAAAACAGCTCTTTTTCGATTCACAAAAACGATTTCGTATTCATAACCGGAAAGAGCGGTAGCGGTAAATCTACGCTTATTAGATCTTTGTACGGCGAGCTTCCTTTGGAGAAGGGAAGTTTGAACGTATGCGGAATAGATTTGCAAAATGTCGGAAAACAGAAATTAAACGTTCTTAGAAAACATATCGGAGTTATTTTTCAAGATTACAAACTGATCAAAGAGTGGACGGTAGAGAAAAACGTAATGCTTCCTTTGATGATAGCGGGATATTCTAAAAACGTCTGCACGATGCAGGCGCATAAACTTCTAAAACACGTAAAATTGCTTCACAAAGCCGATAAATATCCTCTTGAATTAAGCGGTGGAGAGCAGCAAAGAATCGCTATAGCAAGAGCGTTGGCTCACAATCCCCTTTTGATCTTAGCGGACGAACCCACCGGAAACTTGGATGAGTATTCGAGCGAAGTGATATGGGATCTTTTAAAAGGAGCCCATCACCATTTGGGAACTACGATAGTTATCGTAACGCATAAAATTCCTTCAACTTTAGGGATAAATTACAGACACTATTTTCTTGACGGAGGGGTTATAAATGAAGTCTCTTAAGAATCATATCTCGGTAATAATTCCCCTCTTTATTTTGCTTTTTAGTTTCGAGTTTGCGGTAATGCTTGATAGAGTGGTGAAAAATTATGAAGAGAATCTTTTTAACGACTACTCCATCGTAATAGCCTCTATGAGCAAGCTTGATGAGGAGAATTTGAAAAAGGAGATACCTCTTATAAAAAAACTTGAGCCGTTATCTACGAAAAAAGTTATAGATAAATTCAAAAACGATTTTTCTCCGGCCAATTTGGCTTATCTTAGAAGCTCTTTACCGAAATTTTACAGTGTCAAACTAAAATATCCGCCGGATGAAAAGACTTTGGAGGAAATAGAGAAAAAATTAAGATCCATACCTTCCATAACGAAGGTGGAGACTTTCGAGAAATCCTATACCAAAATTTATATGATGCTCAATTTCTCAAAAGTTATTTCAAATATATTTACGATATTTATCTTTATTATCAGTATTTTGCTTATTTTCAAACAGATGGAGATTTGGACGCTGGAACATCAGGAGAGAATGTATATTATGGGGCTTTTTGGATCTCCTTTTTGGATGAAGAGCGCGGTTTTATATAAACTTGTTTTTATAGATTCCATTATCAGTGCCGTTGGAGTAGGGCTCTTTTTCTATTTCGTTCCCAAAACTCAAAAGTTTCAAGAGATTATGAAAAGTATCGGTTTGGATTTTAGCGGTTTTAGACTTCTTGACGATATGAGCCTTCTTCTTGGAATCAGTATATTTATAACCATTTTTTCGGTAACTTTGGTAATTTTGAGACAAAGAACAGAGCTAAGATGAAAAAAGTCTTCGCTTGTTTGGCTTTGGTAGCCTCGGTTATCTCTTTAAACTGCGCTTCGATAGATAAAAAGATAGAGGCTAAAAAGAGGGATTTGCAAAAGAAAGAGAGAGAGTCCAAAATTGTGGCTTCGAGACTTTATAGAATAGCCGACAAAATTATGGACGAGCAAAAAAAGTTGGCTTCTATAAAAGAGCAGATCTCCAAACTACAAGAGAATATAGCGGAACAAAAGAGTATTTACGAATTAAAAAAAAAAGAACTCCACGATTTACAAAACTCTACGAAAAAACTTATAAAGACCAAAAAAGAGCTTGAAAGAAAACTTATAGACATAGTTTCCAAAAATTTCGCTTTGACGATTATCTCTTCGGGAAGCGGATATGCCGACAGTCCCGAGAGTATAATGGCCGATGAGACTTTCAAAGTGATTACGGCTATGACTAAAAAGGAGTTTTCCAAACTAAAAGAGGCCTATAAAAAGATAGTTCAAAAAATAGAAAATTATCAAAAGGAAATTAAAGGTATTCAAAAATATATCTCCGTTTTGGAAGCTAAAAAGGATAAGTTGAAAAGACTTAGAAAAAAAGAGCAAAAAATCATAGCCGATTTGGAAAAAGAGAAAAGAAAATATAAAGACAAACTTATAGCTATTCAAAAAGAGCAGGATTTCATCAGAAAAACACTTGAGAAATTGAATATCCTAAAGGTTAAAAAAGAAGAGGAGAAAAAAAAGAATCTTTTGAATTCTCAGACGGTAAGGCGTATAGGTTCCTCCTATCAAGAATCAAAAACTATTGCATATAGAGGTGAAAAGACTATAGCTCCTCTTAAGAAATTTGTGGTAAAAAGGAAGTTTGGAAACTATTACGATCCTATCTATAAAATGAAGATTTTTAACGAATCGGTGATTTTAAAACCGGTAGGTGACGATAGGAGAGTAAGAAATATTTTAGACGGCAAAGTGGTTTTTGCCAAAGATACCCCTATGCTCGATAAAGTTGTGGTGATAGAGCACGACAACGGACTACATACTATTTACGCTCATATATCTAAAATCTCCCCCACTTTGAAAGTGGGCAAAAAGATAAAAAAGGGAGTGGTTATAGGCAAAGTGGATAACGAGCTCTCTTTGGAAGTGACTCAGAAAAATTTTCACATAGATCCTCTCGAGCTTATTAGAGTAAATTGAGAAAAATTTTAGTACAATATGCAAATTTTTATTACAGCATAGGGAGTAGATGTGAGCAAACGGATACTTGTGAAATTTTCCGGAGAAGCGTTGGCCAATAAAGACGGACACGGTATAGACACTTCCGTTTTGAAATATATAGCGGAAGAGATAAAAGAGCTTGTAGAGGAGGGTGTTCAAGTAGGTATCGTAGTTGGCGGAGGAAATATAATTAGAGGTGTAAACGCCTCTAAAGACGGTATTATAAGAAGAACCTCCGCAGATCATATGGGAATGCTCGCTACGGTTATAAATGCGGTTGCGATGCAGGAGGCTTTGGAGCATTTCGGGCTTAAAGTCAGAGTCCAAAGTGCAATCAAGATGCAAGAGATTTGCGAGCCGTTTTTGGTAAGAAGAGCTCAAAGACATCTTGAGAAGGGTAGAGTGGTGATTTTCGCCGCGGGAACGGGCAATCCCTTTTTTACTACCGATACGGCGGCTACTTTGAGAGCCGTGGAGATAGGTGCGAGTCTTTTGATCAAAGCCACCAAAGTGGATGGAGTATACGATAAAGATCCGATGAAGTACAAAGATGCCAAAAAAATTCCCGTTTTATCTTATGAGATGGCTTTGGAGGATAATATAAAAGTCATGGATGACACCGCAATCGCTTTGGCCAAAGATAATTCTCTTCCGATAGTGGTTTGCGATATGTTTCAAAAGGGAAATTTGAAAAGAATCATAGAGGGGGACTACTCCTCATGCTCGATAGTAAAAAAATTAAATGAGGGAGATTCGTAGATGAAAAAGAGGCTTGAAGAGATAGAAGCTAAGGCTTTGAAGAAGGTAAATAACGACAGATATATTCTTTCTTTGATAGTGGCCGCAAGAGCCAAAGAGTTGTCGGAGGGAGACGAGCCTTTGATAGAAGTGGATAAAAATCAGTATAAATTTACGGATATCGCTTTGATGGAGATTTATGAGGATAAGCTTGATTTGGAAGAGATCGTCAATAAGAAATAGAGGTTTTTGTTGGAAGATCTACTAAAAAAAATCAAGTATGAATGCAAAAGTGTAAAAGAGGCCGAAACTCTTCTTTTTTCTCTTATAGAGGATAAAGAGAAAAAATTGAGAGTGAAAAACGCTCTCGATTTTGCTAAAAAAGCACATGAGGGACAGTTTAGAAAAAGCGGAGAGCCCTATATAGTCCATCCGATTTTGGTGGCCTCTTTGGTGGCCGCTTACGGAGGAGACGATGTGATGATCATCTCCGCTTTGCTTCATGATGTGGTGGAGGATACGGATCATACGATAGAGGATATCGTATCCATCTTCGGAGAGGAGATAGCCAATATAGTTGCCGGGCTTACCAAGATTTTCGATATAAGAGAGGAGGTGTTGATTCCCTCCACTTCGAACGAGAAACTTATAGCTTCGGCTCTATCTTTTAGAAAGATGCTTCTTTTCTCCATAAAAGATGTGAGAGTTTTGGTAATAAAGCTTTGTGACAGACTTCACAATCTTTTGACTCTCGATGCTCTTCCTCCTCATAAACAAAAGAGAATTGCGGAGGAGACGCTTGTAGTTTACGCTCCCATAGCCCATAGGCTTGGAATGGGAGCTATAAAAAACAAGCTTGAAGATTACAGTTTTGCCTATCTTTTCCCCGAAGAGTATAAAAAGATAGACGAGTATATCCAAAGTCACAAACAGCAGCTTTTATTGAAGCTGAATCACTTTATAGACAAACTTCAAAAATTGATGTTAAAAAACGGCTTTATAGACGGAAGTTTCGAGATTCAAAAGAGAATTAAGCATTATTACTCCATCTATCTGAAAATTCAAAGAAAAGGGATTTCGATAGATGAGGTTTTGGATCTGTTGGCCGTTAGGATTTTGGTAAAAGAGCCTTTGGATTGTTATAAGACTCTCGGAATCATTCATCTGAATTTCAAGCCTCTATCTTCGAGGTTTAAAGATTATATAGCGATTCCGAAAGATAACGGTTATCAAACGATTCATACGTCCGTTTTCGACGACAAATCGATAATAGAGGCGCAAATTAGAACTTATGATATGCACAAAACAGCCGAATACGGAGTGGCGGCTCATTGGAAATACAAAAATTCTCACGGTCTGCAGCCCAAACTTGACTGGATAGAGAATATCAAAACTCAAGAGAGCGAAAATATAGAGGAGTTTTACGAGCTTGCCAAAAACGATCTATATAGCGAGGATGTATCGGTCTATTCTCCGAAAGGAGAGGTTTTTATTCTGCCTAAAGGCTCTACCGTATTGGATTTTGCGTATGCGGTGCATACCGAGATAGGCGATAGGGCGAAAGCCGGATATGTAAACAAACAGAGAGTTCCTCTATTGACAGCTCTTAAAAACGGAGATATCGTTAGAATCGAGACGGCGAAAGAGCCTATAGTAAGATGCAGCTGGAAAGATTCGGTAAGAACCGCAAAAGCTAAAAACGCCATAAGGGTAGCTTGCAGAAATAAAATCAAAAAATTAAACAGACTTAGTGCTATCAATATTTTGAGTACTATTTTCGATATTGACGCTGAAAAGATAGAGGAGATTTTAAAAGAGGAGGATCTTTACAAAAAGATTCATAAGGCCGCGACGGATCACTCCTTTTTGCAAGAGATGATAGTGGTCGTTAAGAATTATCTTACCAAACATAAAATGCTCTCTACCTTTATGAAATTAAGGAAATTTAAATTAAAAGAGCATGTTAAAGATTATTTGAAGTTTTATTCGGTGGGAGGAATTTCGGAGGTTTATTTCGACTACTGTTGCCATCCTAAGATAGGAGATGATATCGTAGCTTTTTTAAGAAAAGGAAATGAAGCTAACGTCCATCATAAACTCTGTTCGAATGCCATCAAGATGATAGAGTCTCACGAAAAGATGGTTTTTGTTGAGTGGTCCAAAAAAAGACCCAATCGTTATAAAGTTATCGTAAGTCTCGAAAACACGAAGGGCTCTTTGGCTTCGTTTTTGCAGTTCTTAGCTAAATTCAATATCAATCTTGTTACAATAAAGCTCGGAGAAAGCGAAGAGGGACTTAAGAGCTATTTTGAGATGACTTTGGATTTTCCGGAGAAAGACGTAGAGAAGATTCAGGATAAAATAGCGGCTAAATATAAAGTTATAGAATTTTCGAGAGTCGACGACGCATATAAAAAATAAAATTAAGAAAACAAGGATTGAAAATATGCTTAGTGAAGCTTTAAGCGAGATAAAAAGAGGTATCAGCGAGATTATAGATGAAGAGAGAATAGAACAGCTGGTTAGAAACTACTATGAAAAGGGAGAGAACTACTACGTAAAAGCCGGATTCGATCCTACGGCGCCGGATCTTCATTTGGGACATACCGTTTTGATGCAAAAAATGGCCGTTATGCAAAAGCACGGGGCTATCGTTCAATTTTTAATAGGCGATTTTACGGCTATGATAGGGGATCCGAGCGGAAAGAGCGCAACGAGAAAAAGACTTGATAAAGAGACGGTTTTAAAAAATGCCGAAACTTATAAAGAACAGGTTTTCAAAATCCTCGATCCCGAAAAGACGGTGGTGGTTTTCAATTCGGAGTGGATAGAGAAGCTTGGAGCAAGCGGCCTTTTGGAGCTTACTACCACTTATAGCGTAGCGAGAATGCTTGAGAGAGAAGATTTCGAAAAGAGATTCAAAAGTCAAACTCCCATATCGATAAGCGAATTTATCTATCCTCTTTTGCAAGGATATGATAGCGTAGTTTTAAAAAGCGATATAGAGATAGGCGGAACCGATCAAAAATTCAATCTATTGATGGGTAGACATCTTCAAAGAGTCTATAACGTGGGAAAAGAGCAGGCCGTTATGATGATGCCTCTTCTTGAAGGGCTTGACGGCGTAAATAAAATGAGTAAGTCTCTTGGAAACTATATAGGCGTTACGGACGAGCCTAACGAAATGTATGCTAAAATTTTAAGCATTAGCGATGATCTTATGTGGAGATATTATG
>JAADDG010000157.1 GCA_013154075.1 Campylobacterota bacterium
GATAAGGTAATAGAAAATTTCGATAATTTTGATACAATTGCGAAAATAAAAAAGAACGAGTGGTTTACTCTCGTTTTAAAAAAGTAAAAAGGCGGTAAATGGCAAAGAAAAGAAACAATAAGAATAAAAAGAATAATAACTTTTTTAACGATAACCCTCTGCTGGTCTTTGCGATTTTTTCAATTATTATTATTCTGATTTTCAAATCGGTTCTAAATCCTCAAGCCGGAGGTAATTTCGGCCAGCAAGGAAACGGCGTCTCTTCCGGGATGGTAGCTTCTACGAAAGAGGTTAGCTACTCTCAACTAAAAGAGATGATAAAAAGCAAGCAGGTAAATTATGTCGCTATCGGTCAAACAACCATCAAAGCAATTAGCAATCAAAACGGTATAAAAACCGTCTATATCGCAAAAAAGGTGCCGGGCGATACTACTTTGATCCCTCTTTTGGAGAAAAATCATATCCCTTACGGAGGATATAACGAAACAAATTGGTTTACGGAGATATTTTTCTCTTGGATTCTTCCTATTTTTATATTTTTCGCTATCTGGATGTTTTTGGCAAACAGAATGCAAAAGAATATGGGTGGCGGAATTTTGGGAATGGGCAGCAGCAGAAAGCTTGTCAATTCCGAAAAGCCCAAAGTCAAATTCGATGACGTAGCGGGTGTGGAGGAAGCCAAAGAGGAGGTTAAGGAGATCGTAGATTTTCTAAAACATCCCGAAAGATATATAAGGCTCGGTGCTAAGATTCCGAAAGGAGTTTTGCTTGTGGGACCTCCGGGGACCGGTAAGACTCTTTTGGCAAAAGCGGTTGCGGGTGAGGCTGACGTGCCGTTTTTCTCCGTTAGCGGTTCGAGTTTTATAGAAATGTTTGTGGGAGTCGGTGCGGCAAGAGTCAGAGATCTATTTGAACAGGCCAAAAAAGAGGCTCCTTCCATTATTTTTATAGATGAGATAGACGCTATAGGAAAGAGTAGAGCGGCTGCGGGATCTATCGGAGGAAACGACGAGAGAGAGCAAACGCTAAATCAGCTTTTGGCGGAGATGGACGGTTTTAGCTCCGATAAATCTCCCGTTATCGTTTTGGCGGCTACCAACAGGCCGGAGGTTTTGGATCCGGCTCTTCTTAGACCGGGAAGATTTGATAGACAAGTGCTTGTAGATAAGCCCGATTTCAAAGGAAGAGTGGAGATTTTGAAAGTCCATATCAAAGATATCAAGATAGCCGATGATGTGGATATCGAGGAGATAGCCAGACTCACTGCGGGACTTGCCGGAGCGGATCTTGCCAATATAATCAACGAAGCGGCACTTCTTGCCGGAAGACAGAACAAAGATAAAGTTCATCAGCAGGATTTGATAGAGGCTGTCGAGAGAGCTATCGCCGGACTTGAGAAAAAGAGCAGAAGAATCAATCCCAAAGAGAAAAAGATCGTCGCTTATCATGAGAGCGGTCATGCATTGATAGCGGAAATTACCGAAGGTGCGAGAAAGGTATCCAAAGTATCCATTATTCCAAGAGGTCTTGCCGCTTTGGGTTATACGCTAAATACTCCAGAAGAGAACAAATATCTTATGCAAAAGCATGAGCTTATTGCCGAGATAGACGTTTTGTTGGGAGGTAGAGGAGCCGAAGAGGTATTTATAGGAGAGATCTCTACCGGAGCTTCCAACGATCTTGAGAGGGCTACCGATATCGTAAAAAGTATGGTTAGCATGTATGGAATGAGCGAAGTGGCCGGTTTGATGGTGCTTGAGAAGCAGCAAAATCTCTTCTTGCCGGGAGGAACGACTAAAGAGTATAGCGAGAAGATGGCGGAAGAGATGGATGAGTATGTGAAAAACTTCCTCGATCAAAGATATAAGCATGTAATTTCTCTTTTAAAAGAGTATAGAGGAGCGATTGAGAAGATGGTGGAGTGCCTCTTTAAAGAGGAGACGATCGAGGGCAAAAAAGTGGTCGAAATCATCAAGCAGTATGAAGAAGAGATGGGAATGGAGAGCAGACTTGTCGAGCATGAAGAGGAGGATAGCGACATAAAAGAGAGCAAAAAGAGCGCAAAAGAGGATAAGAGCGAAGAGTCTTTGCAAAAAGAAGATAAAGAGCAAAAAGAGTAATGAGAGAAAACCGCCTACAGCTTATCTATCTGCTTCCAAATCTTTTCACGGCGGGAAGCGTATTTGTAGGCGTGATCTCTATCATAAATTCGGCAAAAGGGCATTTTACCCATGCGGCCGGATTTATTTTCTTGGCTTTGATTTTTGACGGGTTGGACGGAAGGATTGCAAGATTTACCAAAACGACAAGCAAATTCGGAGCCGAGTTTGATTCGTTGGCCGATATCGTCTCTTTCGGAGTCGCGCCCGCTATGCTTTTTTATTTCAGTATGGGGGACGAGTACGGACGAGTAGGCTCTTTGGCCGCCGCTATGTATGTGGTTTTCGGAGCGGTTAGGCTTGCAAGGTTCAACGTAACTTCCGCCTCTATAGAGCCTTCCGTTTTTATAGGAGTGCCTATTCCCACAGCCGCCGTTTTTTCGGTCTCGTGGGTATTGATAGCTTTTGAGCTTGAGAGCTCTTTTTTCAATTTTTTGGTTTTGATAAATATCTTTCTTATCTCTCTTTTGATGGTTAGCAATATCAGATATCCGAGTTTCAAAAAGATAGATTTTAATAAAGCCAATTTTAGAAAAGTGCTGATTTTGATGATTTTGATTTTTTCTCTTATCTATTTAAATCCCGTAGTGGCGCTGTTTATGGGATCTACTTCTTATGTGATTTACGGGATAGTTAGGGGTTTTTATCATTTTGTTTTAAGAAAAAGGGGCAAATCGTAAAATTTTATTGTATAATAGACTTTCAATTATAATTTTTGAAAGGAGAGAAGATGCGTCGTAATCGATATGAAGTTGATATTAAAATAGATAGATTTTTTGCTACTGCCAAAGTTAGAAACTCTCTCCTGCTGCTTTTCCTCTAATAACCCTCTTTTATTATTTACCTTTAATCTTTTTCAATGAAAAACTTTATACAATTTCAAATTAAATAATTAAGGATATAAAAATGTCAAAAGATATAATAAGAATTTTCGATACCACTTTAAGAGACGGAGAGCAGAGTCCCGGTGCTTCTATGAATGTAGAAGAAAAAGTTCAGATAGCTTTACAGTTGCAAAAATTGGGAGTCGATATCATAGAGGCAGGTTTTGCGGCGGCAAGTCCCGGAGATTTTGAAGCGATAGAGAGAATCAGCGAGGTTGTCGATAAAAGCGTTGTATGCTCTTTGGCAAGGGCGTTGGAGAAGGATATCAAAGCGGCCGGAGAGTCTATAAAAAAGGCGAAACATCAAAGAATCCATACCTTTATAGCTACAAGTCCGATTCATATGAAATATAAGCTTAGAATGGAGCCGCAAGAGGTTATCAAAAGGGCCGTGGAAGCGGTAAAGTACGCCAAGACTTTTACCGATGACGTGGAGTTTTCCTGCGAAGATGCGGGAAGAAGCGAGATGAGCTTTTTGAAAGAGATTTTGGATGAGGTGATAAAGGCGGGAGCTACTACGTTGAATATCCCGGATACCGTCGGATATAGATTTCCTCAAGAGATGGAAGCTATGATTAGAGAGCTTAAGGAGTTTGTAGGGGATAGAGCGATTTTGTCCGTGCATTGCCATAACGATTTAGGACTTGCGGTGGCCAATTCTTTGGCAAGCGTTTTGGCGGGAGCGAGACAAGTGGAGTGTACTATAAACGGTTTGGGTGAGAGAGCCGGAAATGCGGCCTTGGAAGAGGTTGTAATGGCTATAAAGGTAAGAAAGGATATCTTTAAAAATATGGATACCAATATAAATACCAAAGAGATCTATCCTACAAGCAAATTGGTGTCCAATATCACAGGAATCATTCCTCAGCCAAACAAAGCGATAGTGGGCAAAAATGCGTTTGCTCACGAGAGCGGAATCCATCAAGACGGCGTTTTGAAACACCAAGAGACTTATGAGATTATGAGAGCGGAAGATATAGGCTTGGATAAAAACGCCATAGTTTTAGGAAAGCATTCCGGAAGGCATGCCTTTAAGAAAAAGATAGAGGATTTGGGCTATAGTTTGAGCGAAGAGGAGATAAACGAAGCTTTTATGAAGTTTAAGGAGTTGGCCGATAAGAAAAAAGAGATTTTTGACGACGATATCAGAGCTTTGGTAGCCGATGAGATAGTGAAAATCCCTCAAGTTTACGAGCTTGTAAGAATGCAGCTTAACGATTGTACGGGAGGCGTTCCGAGTGCTGCAGTGACTATAAGATATCAAGATAAAGAGATTACTGATGCCGCTATAGGGGACGGGACGATAGACGCTATCTTTAAAACGATAGATAGAATAAGCGGTATAAGAGGACTTTTGAAAGATTATAGAGTCAATGCGGTTACACAAGGTAAAGACGCTTTGGCGAAAGTTGTGGTTAAGGTGGTTTTCGAGGAGGAGAAACCTGCCGTTATGGGGCACGGGCTTAGCATAGATACGATGCTTGCGAGTGCGAGAGCCTATATTTCGGCTTTGAATAGTTATCTTTCTATGAAGGAGGGACTTGGTAAAATCAACCCTCAAAGAGACAGTATCTGATTTTTATCTGATTTATGCCGCCTCTAAAAATGTGTTAAGTGAATTTTTATTAAAATAGAGTAAAGGGAGGCGGCTAATGTTTGATTATAAATATAATAGTTTCTATGAAGTTTTAAGCTATCATGCCAAAGAGTATCCGAGCAGAACGGCCTATTTTATAGAAAATAGAAAGATCGACTTTTATAGACTGAAGATGAAAGTCGATACTTTCGCAAGATTTTTGGAATTTATAGGAGTAAAAAAGGGCGATAGGGTCGCTTTGGTGGTGGAAAACTCTTTGGAGTTCGTAGTTGCTTTTTTGGCCGCCGGCAAACTGGGGGCCGTTGCGGTTCCTATAAATACTTTCTTAAAAGAGGATGAAATAGCTTATATTTTAAACGACTGTGAAGCTAAGATCCTCGTATCCTCTTCAAAATTTGCCAAAAATACCCAAAATCTTATGGAGAAAACCAAAGTTGAAAAGATAGTGTGGGAGGGGGAGAGGATAACTTTGGATGAGAATAATATCTCTTTCAAAGAGATTTTATCCAATCTCGAATCTCATGAGATGGTTAGATATAAACCGAATATTGAAGATTTGGCCGTAATAATATACACTTCCGGCACTACCGGAAAACCAAAAGGTGCTATGCTTAGCTATAAAAATATCTTTGCAAATATTTACGGTGTTAGTGAATTGATGAAAATTACCCCAAAAGATAGATTTATAGTCTATTTACCTATGTTTCACTCCTTTACTTTGACGGTTAGTATATTGATGCCGCTTTTTTTCGGAAGTGCGGTAGTTATTATAAGATCTATCATGCCTTTTTCAAATATCATAAAGCAGACTCTACTTAAAAAAGTTACTATTTTTACCGGTGTGCCCGATGTCTATAACGCCCTTAGCAAAGCGAAACTTCCTTGGTATTTTCATTGGTTTAATAAAGTGAAATTTTATGTAAGCGGAGCCGCTCCTTTGTCGGAGGAGACTCTAAAAAGATTTAAAAAGAAGTTTAGAAGAGGAAAACTTCTTGAAGGGTACGGACTTAGTGAAGCTTCTCCGGTGGTTTCCGTGAATCTTCCTAACAGACAAAAGCCTCTCTCGGTAGGTCCGGCTCTTCCCGGAGTGGAAGTTAAGATAGTCAATGAAGATATGGTGGAGGTTGCAAGGGGGGAGATAGGAGAGATTATCGTAAAGGGCGATAATGTGATGATGGGGTATTTAAACAGACCTGAAGCTACTGTAGAGACGATTATAAACGGCTGGCTTAAAACCGGAGATCTCGGTAAGATGGATGAGGACGGATTTATCTATATAGTGGATAGGAAAAAGGATCTGATTATCTCTAAAGGGATCAATATCTATCCAAGAGAGATAGAAGAGGTTTTAATGAAATTTCCAAACGTCAAAGCCGCCGCCGTTATAGGAGTCAAAGATGAAAAAGGTGTGGAGGTGCCCGTAGCTTATATAGAACCTGAGGAAAATAGCGATATAGATGAAAGTAAAATTAAAAGATATCTAAAGGAAAACTTGGCGAACTTTAAAGTTCCAAGAAACGTTCATATAGTCAAAGAACTTCCCAAAAACGCAACCGGAAAAGTTCTAAAAAGAGTTCTTAGAGAGAGATTGAAAGAGGAGAGGAGTCTGTAGACTCTCTCTTAATCTGAGAATTTCTTTAAGATTTTTTTAAATAATCTTTCGTAAAACTCGTCTTGTGTTTTATTTTCCGCCTCTTTCCAAACCTCTTTCAAAGGTAGATCCTCTTCGCTTGGGAAATCGCTATCTTTATATTCTTTATGCGAAAAGAGTTTTTTGGAGTTTAATAGGTTCTCTTCGTTTGAATTTTGAATCTCGTTCATTTCATTCATATTCCATCCTTTTTGATTAAATTATAGCACAAAAATAAAATTTTTAACTTAAATTCTATAATAAAATATACTTTTATAAGTATAGTATTTTTAATAATATTTTGTTTTTATTCTAACTAAAATATAAAAAATATTCCTTAGTTAAAAACCAAAGTCTATAAAGCCCAAAAAACTTAATTAACTTTCAATGCTATTTTTTTATCGTTATTATTTTTCACTAAATAAATGATAACGACAATTTATGAATTTAATGTGAATTTTCTAAGAAATCATATTTGTCTAAAATTTTTATATTCTCTTTTTGCGAAGTTGAGTAAAATAGGGAAATCAAATTTTTAAAAGGAGTTTTTTATGCATGTAGAACCCGGTATGGTTATAGCGCCGAAGGTTGCGATGGCGAATATGGCTGCGGTAGGTGTTTTGGGCTACTATTTGAGAGATTGGGTAGATTTTAAAGATATCAAAAAGAGCTTTTTAAATCTTGCAAGAACCGCTTTGGCCGCTCTTTGGTTTTTGCTTATGATGCAGTTTCTGCCTCATTTTCCCGTAGGTCCGAGTGAATGGCATATGGTGAGTTTTCTTATTATGTATCTCGTGTTTGGTTTTACTCCGACTCTTTACGGTTTTGCCATAAGTTTGGCCATTCAAGCCACTCCTATTTTCGAGCCCCAAGATATGGTGCATCTTGGCGTAAATTTCCTCTCTTTGGCAGTGCCTTTGATAGTGGTTCACAATATCTATAAAAGTAAAGTTTGGCAAATTACCGAAGGGGATCTCTCAAAAAGTATCAATAGGAATATAAAAGACGGTATCAACTATTTCGATTTAGTGAAAATAGATACGACTTATTATGTGTTGATGAGTTTGATGGTGCTTTTTTGGCTTAGTTGGGGAGGAGTTTTAGCGCATCCTGCGGAAGGATGGCTTAAATTTATGTCTTCATATGCAATAAATTTGGTGATAGAGCCTTTGGTAACGGTTGTATTGGTAAAAACTTTGCTTAAATTTAGAGATAACGCTTTGATAGAAAATTATACTACGGTAAGTCAAATAAAGTGTGCTTGTTAGTAGTTCCGCCCTTAAAGGGCGGAATTGTTTGATTAGAGAGCCTCTTCGTTCTCTTCACCTGTTCTTATTCTAATTACTCTCTCGACTTTGGTTACGAATATCTTTCCGTCACCGATTTTCCCTGTTCTTGCTTCCGTTTTGATGATTTCGAGAGTCTTTTCCAAAAACGGCTCTGAAACCACTATCTCTATTTTGATTTTAGGGAGGAAATCGACTATATATTCCGCTCCCCTGTAAAGCTCGCTATGTCCTTGCTGTCTTCCGTAGCCTTTTACTTCCACTACGGTCATTCCCTCTATGCCTTCCGCTACAAGCTTCTCTTTTACGTCTTCGAGTTTGAAAGGTTTTATAATCGCTTCTACTTTATACATTATTTAACTCCTTATAGGTTTAGGGCTTTTTCGCCGTGAGTTGTCTCATCCAATCCCATTTGCTCCTCTTCCTCGTTTACTCTTCCGCCGCCTGTTAGCAATGCCGATACATAGTAGAGAATAGCGGTCATAATACCGCTGTAAACGATAGTGAGCAGTACAGCTTTTAGCTGAGCTATTATTTGAGATCCGAGACTATAGTTTTCCGGCATAGCGTAAGAAGCTATGAAGATCGCCGTAGCGATAGAACCCCAGATTCCTACCAAACCGTGAACCCAGAAAGCATCCAAAGAATCGTCTACTTTGAAGATCTTTTTTAGTTTTGCGACTCCGAAAAATCCCAAAGCTCCTCCTACGAGACCTATGATGATCGCACCGGTAACATCGGCTGTTCCTGAAGCCGGAGTGATTGCTACAAGGCCGGCTACGGCACCGGAAGCACCGCCTATTAGAGTAGGTTTCTTATAGACTATCCACTCCGAAATCAACCATCCTATTACTCCTAAAGAAGCCGCTACGTTCGTTACCAAGAATGCCGATGCAGCCGTACCGTCTGCGGCTACTTCGCTACCGGCGTTGAATCCGAACCATCCGAACCATAGCAAAGCCGCTCCCAAAACCGATAGAATAGGGGAGAAAGGTTTGATAGCCGTTTTGTTGTAGTCTCTTCTTTTTCCTACGAGCATCGCCAAAACGAATCCCGCAACACCCGCATTGATATGTACCACCGTTCCGCCCGCGAAATCTATCTCACCGAAGTTTAGCGTTTCACCGCCTCCCCATGCCCAGTGAGTGATAGGAGCGTAAACTACCAATATCCAAAGAGCGCTAAAGATCGCGAAAGTGGAGAATTTGATTCTCTCTATAACCGAACCGCTTGCGATAGCTACCGCGATAGCTGCGAAAGTTCCTTGAAAGGCTACAAACAACAATTCAGGAATCGTTCCGTTTACCGTATCGGAGCTTATTCCGTGCAAGAAAAATTTTCCTGTTCCTATGAAATCTCCTTCACCGAAAGCTATACTGTATCCCGCTATTACCCAAACCAACGTTCCTATGGCGAAAGCTATCAGGCTCATTCCCATAGTGTTTAGAACGTTTTTGCTTCTTGTAAGTCCTCCGTAAAACAAAGCAAGACC
>JAADDG010000048.1 GCA_013154075.1 Campylobacterota bacterium
CAGCCCTTTTTTACGCTCGGCATGATAAACGCAATTATTTTTATGCTTCTATTCATCCCTGCATACAAAGGAGCTTTTTCGTTTGACGGGAAGTTTTTCCACTCATACGCTATGATTTATATAGTTTTTACAAATTTCTTTTTCGGATTTCTATATACGACTTTTCCGAGATTTTCGGGAGTGGAACCGATAGAAACAAAAAAATATTTAACTACTTTTCTTTTTAATCTGCTTGGAAGTATCAGTTTTCTAATTACACTATTTTTCCCGCCAGCATTTTTTGCCACTTCCATATTTATGATGATATCTTTTCTACTTACCTTAAAAATATTTTATAACATTTTCAATAAGTGCACTCTTCCCAAAAAAGATCAATATTGGCTGATAGTTTCCATAGGAAGCGGCCTTATAGCGAACCTGCTATTTTTCATCTACGCAATCCCATGCGGATGCGACAAAAGTATCATCTATGAAACAGCCCTAAATTTCGGTATATATTTATATCTAATCTTCTTGGGTTTCGTAGTAGCCTTTAGAATGGTGCCTTTTTTCTCTCACGTAATGACTTGGAAAAAGAATGAAATGTTGCATATTTTAATATTCACTCTATTTTTAATACACTCATTTTTAGACTCCACTTTTCCAAAAGCTCTCTTTGCCATCGATTTGATAGCGGCTATTTTGATGATTATAGAGATTAGAAATATTCATCTGCCAAAAACGAAAGAGCCTCTTTTGTGGATACTTCACCTTGCCCTATATTGGCTTCCCGCGGCACTCCTGCTTGGAAGTTTCGCCGAATTTGCAAAAGAGTGGTTCAATATCCCCAATTTCAGATTGGAATATCACCTTTTGGGACTCGGATTTCTAACTACCATCTTGATAGGTTTCGGGACAAGAGTTACTATAGGACACTCAGGTAATATGCTAAAAGTTGATAAAACTACGGTTTATATCTTCTATTTCACTCAAGTAGTAGTATTTAGCAGAGTTATTTTCAGTATAAGCGCCTATTTTGGCAAGATAACACCCTTTTTCGATATAAGCGCCACTTTATGGATAGCTCTTTTTGCATGGTGGCTTATTAAATATTTCAAAGTTTTAGCCTTCGGAGAAAAGATAAAAGATTAATTCTTCTCTCCGCATCCTCCTCCGCCCGGTGTCTTAATTATCAAAATATCATTCTTTTCAGCTCTAAAAGAGGCTTTGGCAGTAAGATTATATAGTTTTTCACCCCTTTTTAGATAGTTTTCGCCTCTCTCTCCACACTCTCCTCCATCCATTCCATAAGGAGCAAAGACTCTCCTCTCGCTCAAAACAGCCACATCCAAAGGCTTTAAAAATCTTATCTCTCGAACTATTCCGTCTCCTCCTCTGTATCTGCCTTCCCCTCCGCTTCCTTTTCTGATAGAGAACTTCTCTATCTTGACGGGGTACCTTCTCTCTATCACTTCCACATCGGTAATTTTGGTATTTGTCATATGAGTATGCACTCCGTCGGCACCTTCAGCCTCTCTCGTAGCTCCGGCACCTCCGGCCAAAGTCTCATAATATCCGAAACTCTCATCTCCAAAAATAATATTGTTCATACATCCTTGAGATGCTGCCGCCACTTTAAAAGCTTTGAAAATAACGTCCACTATTCTTTGAGAAGTGGTTACGTTTCCTCCCACCACCGCCAAATCTCTATCGGGATCCAATAAACTATTTTTAGGAATTATCAACTCCACAGGCTCCATTAAACCTTCATTCAAAGGAACTTCATCATTCAACATCACTCTAAGAGAATAAAGCACCGCCGATTTCAATACCGAATAGGGAACGTTTTGATTGGATAGAAGCTGAGGAGAGCTATCTTCAAAATCAAAAACGGCCTTACCGCTTTTTTCTATCCTAACTTTCAAAACTATTTTAGCTCCGTTGTCGAGATAATCTTTGGCAAAAAACTCTCTATCTTCCAATGATAAGAAAAACTCTCTCATCTTTTTGGCGCTAATTTTTTTAATATCTTCAAAAAACTCGAAAAGATCATCTCTATCAAGCTCCAAAAGCCCCTTGATTCCTTCCATATTAGCAGCTATCTGCGCTTTGATATCGCTAATATTATCCTCTATATTTCTGGCTTTTGCGTTTATGAAAATATCTCTCAAAAGCCTCTCTTGAAACTCCCCATCCTTCACAACCTCAAAAGCCTCTATAACGGCTCCCTCCTCCCACAAATATTTGGAAAAAGGCGGCATACTTCCGGCCACTTTTCCTCCGATATCGGCATGATGGCCTCTACTTGCCACCCAAAACAGTACCTCTTCGTTTTCCAAATAGGGAGTAACCACCGTAATATCGGGCAGATGAGAACCTCCCTCATAAGGGACGTTGGTAATATATGAGGAATTGTTTATTTTTGGAAATTTTTTGATGATAGCCTTCACTACACTGCTCATAGAACCAAGATGCACCGGAATATGGGGAGCGTTGGTAATCAAATCTCCGTTTTTATCGAAAATAGCGCAAGAGAAATCGGCTCTCTCTTTGATATTCGTAGAAATCGCACTCTTTTGTAGAATATCTCCCATTTTTTTTGCAATAAACGTGAGTCTATTTGCATAAAGAGAGATTTTAGCCTCCTTGATCTCCTCTCGTTTTTCAATATCTTTAAGCTCTATCTCTATATCTCCATATTCGTTTACGAAAGCCTCGCTACCTTCATCAAGAAGTACGGTGGAATTTTCTTGCAAAATCAAAGCGGGCCCTTTGATCTTTGAAAAGGCGAAAACTCTATCATAGAGTTTAGCTTTTTGAAATCTCGAATTCAAAAATACCTCAACCTCTTTCAAAGGTTTGCACTCTCCCTCTTCTATCCTCTCTCTTAACGGCTCCTGCCCTCTTTTTACAAAAACTATTTTGACACTCTCCACCACCAAAGGTTTATCGAGATTGAAACCGAAAATTCTTTTGTATTTTTTCTCAAAATCCTCTCTCAAAGAGAGCGAATATCTTATCTCCAAAGGAGTCTCGGTACCCTCATATTTGATAAAAACGCTTTTTTCGATCTCATCGCTTGCAATAAAATTCTCTTTTACAAAGCCGTCAAATTCCGCATCGATATCCAAAAACTCAAATCTTTTATCGAGTGTCTTGAAAAATTCCCTTTTGATATCTGCTCCGGCTATCCCTACGGCCGATAAAATACCGCTATCTCTATGTATAAAAACCCTCTTTATTCCAAGCTTTCTCGCCACTCCCACAGCATGCTGTCCTCCGGCTCCCCCGAAAGAGCACAAAATATGCTTTTTTGCATCAAATCCCTTCTTTACGGTAATTTCCTTGATAGCATTGGCCATATTCTCATCGGCCACGTCTATGAAAGCTTCCGCCACCTCTTCTACACTTTTGCCAACTTTTTTAGCAATATCCAAAAAAGCCTTCCTTGAAGCTTCAATATCGAGAGGCTCTTTGCCGCTTTTTCCAAAGATCTTCGGAAAACTCTCCCTATCGAGCCTTCCGGTAACCAAATTGGCATCGGTTATACTAAGATATCCTCCCCGCCCATAGCAAACGGGTCCGGGATCGCTACCGCTGCTCTCAGGCCCCACTTTAAACATTCCATCTTTGAAAAACAGTCTGCTCCCTCCTCCGGCAGCCATCGTATGAATATCCACACAAGGATAAGCCACATAAACGCCGGCTATCTTTCTACTGTACGATAGCTCTATCTCCCCGTCATAGCGGCTTACATCCGTACTCGTACCTCCCATATCGAAACCTATCAAGGGAGTATCTTTATAAATGCTTTTTAGAGCCACCACTCCGCCGGCTGGGCCGCTGAGAAGAGAATTCGCACCTCTAAACTCATCCGCTTTGCAAAGCCCTCCGTCACTTTTCATAAAAAAGAGTCTATTTTCATAATCCCCTTTGAAATTTTTAACGATTCTCTCCACATAATCTTCGATAACCGGCGTCAAATAAGCGTCCACTACCGTCGTATCGGCTCTATCCACTGCCTTGATAGAAGGCATTATTTTAGAAGAGACGGAGATATTTTTGCAAGAGAGTTTTTTAGCTATCTCTTCTTCATGATCGAAAAAAGCGTAGGAGTGAAGCAGAGTAACGGCAACGGAATCAAAAGATGGTTTCGGAATACTATTTAAACTCTTTTCTACCAAAAAACCGCCCTCTTTTGGCAAAACTCTCTCATCTACCTCCAAAACCTCTTTATAAAGCGGCTTTGGTTTTTTGATATTTAGAGCGAAAAGATCCTCCCTATTTTGATATCTGATTTCCAAAAGATCCCTAAAACCTTTAGTGACCAAAAAGCTGACATCCGCTCCCTTTCTCTCGAGCAACGCATTGGTAGCCACCGTCGTTCCGAGCCTAATCCACTCTATCTCATCCAACTCTATTTTAGAAAATCTCTTTTTGAAAATTTTCTCCAAAATCCTCCTAATTCCTTCACTATTGGAATCTTCATAAAAGGGACTTTCGCTTAAAATCTTCTCTCTATAGACTTTGCCTTCATAAATTGCGTAAATATCGGTAAAAGTTCCCCCTCTATCTATCGCAATTTTAAGCATCTTTTTATTCCACTATGCATTGTCTTACGTTATATCTTCTTGAGTGAGGATTGACAAACTCATCCCCCTCTATTCTCCAAGCCCCTTTGTGTATCAAAATACCTCCAAGCTTCGTGGTCTTATCGACACAAATTATATTTTTCCCCTCTCTAAAAGCCTCTTTTACCTCTTTTATATGATTTTTTATATAGTTATAATGAGCGATAAGCCCCAAAAGAAGAAGCCCGCCCACTATAGGGATAGCCTTTCTCGCACCTTTTGCAATGAAAGGTCTTGTAGCTATAAACACCGTAATACCGAAAACAAACAGAGCGATAAATATATAAACCGCCTCCTCCCTAAAAAAATCAGCCATTTTCTCTCTCCCACTCTTTAAATTTAGGACTAAAGTATTTGATTCTCTGCTTTTTAAATTCTCTTGTAGAGTATAGATATTTGTAATCTTTAGGATTTATCTCCTTTTCTATACTCTTTACCACATCTTCCACTTCCTCTTTGCTTTTTCCGTGAATCATAGAAAAAAGAGGATAAGGCCAATTCGGATAGACCGGTCTTAAATAGCAGTGACTAACAGCGCTAAACTCCGCCACTCTTTGGCCTATCTCTTCGGCTCTCTCTTCATCCACGCTCCAAACTACCATGGCATTTGCTTTAAATCCGGCTCTTCTATGGTACAAAATAGAGGCAAACCTTCTCATAATGCCAGCTTTCTGCATCCTATCGGCCTCTTTTTGCAACGTATCGTAATCTATGCCAAGCTCCTTTACACACTTATCAAAAGGCTCCAAAACAGGCTCTATATCCTCTTGCAAAGCCTTAATCATCTCAAAATGCAAAGGCTCAAGATCCATCTTTATTTTTTCTCTCTTTTTTAGCTTCTCTTTTTTAGCTCTGTCACCCTTTACGTCCAACGTCACGGAGATTTTAAACATCTTCTTTGTCGGCAAAATTATGAAATCTTTTGCATTCACCTTCTTGGCCATTATCTCTACGGTTCTCTCTAAACCAAGTTTGCTATCGGGCTCCACCGCTATCGTAAACCAAAGATTATATTCGTTGTCTCTTTCATAGTTGTGGCTTACTCCCGGATGAGTGTTTATAAACTCTGCCGCCTTTTCTATATCATCCACCATAAAAGCTACCAAAGAGGACTTGTATCCTAACGATTTGGTATCGAATATCGCAGAAGTTTGCCGAATAATTTTATCTTCTTTCAGCCTTTTATAAAGATCCAAAACCTCCTCTTCCTTCGCCCCAAGCTTTTTGGCCAAAGTCTCAAAGGGCCTCTTTTCTATAGGAAACTCCTTTTGTATCAGATTCAAAAAATCTTTCTCCATACCGTCCCTTTTATTTAATTTATAAAAATTGTATTTTCTTTTGCCTTTGATTTCCTTGATAACTATCAAAAAGAGTTATAAAAAGTTATGATATGATTATCGGTAGAAAAAGGAGAGAGATGAGCTTTTTCCCAGCTTTCATAAACCTTGAAAACAGAAAAGTTCTAATAGTGGGCGGAGGCAAAATAGCCGGAGACAAAATCTCCCGCCTGTTGGAATTTACAAAAGATATCACCATAATCTCCCCAAAAATAGAAAAAAGAGTAGAAGAGTTTATAGAAAAATACTCTTTAAAATATCTAAAAAGAGAATACCGACAAGGCGATTTGGAAGGCTTTTTCGTCGTCGTAGTGGCGGCAAACGATATAGATCTTCAAAAAGAAATCTTTTTAGAATCCAAAAACAAAAGAATCTTAGTAAATAGCGTAGATAGCGTTAAATACTGCGATTTTATTTTCCCTTCTTTTATAAAAAAAGGAGATTTGACGATAGCTTTCTCCACATCCGGAGCCTCTCCCTCTTTTTCCAAATATCTAAAAAGAGCGTTTGAGAAACTCCTGCCAAAAGATATTGAAGACTTTATCACAAAACTAAAAGAAATAAGATCTTCAATGCCGAAAGGCAAACAAAGAAGAGAGCTTTTAGATAGGATCTCAAAAGAGTACATAGAAAAAAATTTCAAAGGAGATTGATTTGTTTAGTAGAAATCTTTTACTCGGATTTTTGTTTATTTTCATATTTTTGAGTGCGGTGGCTTTAATTACGAATATGCCAGAAAAAAAGGATGTCAAAGTCTATAAAGAGGTTTTAAAATACTTTCCTTACAAAATAAAAAAAGAATTCGGGGGCCTCGATATAGAGGATAAAAGAACGGGAGAGGATCTCGATGTACCAAATTCGAAAGTATTTTTAGCTTATGATAATTTACTCAAAAAGTGGGGCAAAAAACATCTAAAATTACAAAACAACACCTTAATAGTGCTTGACGACAACGGCCAAAAGAAGGGAGAGATCAAACTCGAAACCCAAAAAGATATAGATTGGGTCAAAAAGTTCTTTTTCTCAGCTCAAAAACCGTAAATCCATCTGAAAAAATCACCTATAGGATCGAAATCGAAGAGAGAAGAGCCGCTCTCATACGATCCTTTGTAAGAGTCCTTAGACAAAACGGATTTATCGTTTTTTTTGACCAAAGAGGCCTTTATCTCCCCTCCCGCTCTTTTCCACTCCAAAAGCTGTTTAAGCTCTCCGCCGTCAAGCCAAACGCCGTGCTTTATACATCTATCGATAATCACCCCGCTTACGGATTTATAGTTTTTCCTCTGCATTACCTTTTTGCAGACGGGACACCTTCTATAAAACACCTTTTTTTCTATCTCGTGTCTTGGATGATTTGTTACAAACTTCAAAGCTTCAATATCTATGGAGTATATCTTGTCACTATAGCTCTCCAAAACCTTCTCAAGCTCGTCCTTTTCGAAAAATATTCCGTCACACTTGATACAGTGATGAGCTATAAGCCTTTCTTTTTTTCCGATATCCACTCTCTCCAAAGTAGCTTCGCAAACGGGACAGCTAAAATATCCTCTAAATCTATCTTTGAGAGACAAAGAGCTTAGATTCAACGGATTTCTTTTGCCGCAATATTCGCAAACAAGCCCGTTTTGGGGCAGCGGAGCGGAACAAAACATACATTTCATATCAAATCTCTTTTAAAATCTCCGCTTTTTTAGCCAAAAACTCCTCTCTCTCTATCAGATTCAGTTCATAAAGCTCTTTTAGCTTTTTCAATCTACTCACCACATCATCTCTCTTTTCTCCATTATCCGAACCAAAAGAGGAAGAGAGGGAGTTTCCCACATTGGCCCCCATAAAGACTCCGGCAGCTCCGGCTTCGTTATTTGCGGCATCTTGCATAGCTTGCAAACGCTTAAGCTTCTCGAAACTCACTCCCGCTCTCTTAGCGGCGTAAATTTCCGCTTGAGTATCGGCTATCTTGCCTATTCTCTCTTTCGTCGCCTCATCAAAATCGGTTCCCTCGATCCTAAAATCCTCCAACTCAAAACCGAACCTCAAAAACTCTCCATTTAATTTCTCTCTAAGTCTTTTGGCGATCTCTTCTCTTTTGGAATCTATATCGATATAAGAGAACTTCGATTCGGCAAAAAAATCGCTCATAGGCTGAATCAATCTCGAATTTAGAGTCATTCTAAATTCATCTACCAAATAAAACTCTCTTTCTCCGACAAAATTTACAAAAAACCTCTCAGCATCCCTTATCCTAAAACTATAGTTTCCAAAAGCCATAAGCTCTATCGGAAAATCGTAAAAAGGATCGAGATATTTGATGGTAGATACCGTTCCCCATTTCTGATCGGTTATTACGCTCTTTTTATAGAAATAAAATTCCGTTTTATGTTCGCTCTCGAAAAACTGCATAAACTTTTTTAGAGTAGTGATAAAGGGGATATTGGAAGTTTTTATATCAAACACACCTTCTTTATCGAATATGGCGGCGATTTTGCCTTCATACACGAATATGCACCCCTCAGCGGGACCTACGATCAGTTTGGAAGCGTTTTTTATCTCGTCTCCGTTTTGAGACCATCTGTGAAAGAGCCGATTCTCTTTATCTTCATCCCACTCTATGACGGATCGAAGCTGCCTTTTTAAAGGATCCAAAAGCGACATAAACAAGTCCTTATAAAGATTTATAAGCTAAATCGGCTTAAATAGAAAGGAGGTAAAGAAGAAAAGAGCGAAAGAAATTTAGGGCATATCCAAAAATTTTATAAGCCCGAAACCTCTCTTTTTGATATCGGGGAAAGTTAAAACTCTGCTGCCTCCGTATTTTAGCATATAGACATTCAAAACGTCTTTGTTTCTAACGGGTATCAAATCGTCGCCTTTAGGGCCCTGAAGTCTGCTTCCAAATACATAAAGAGCCTTCTTCGCATCTATCCATTGCCCGCTTATATAATCTTTTACCAAAAGCTGTTTGAAATCTTTCTCTTCTTTTATATTGTATTCCGGAAAATTAAACGGTCTAAAATAGAGATCGAACATCGCCTTAGGACAGCAAAAAAGGATCTCTTTGCCGTTTGCCAATACGATTTT